>CAIZDL010000219.1 GCA_903931735.1 uncultured Rhodospirillales bacterium | reverse complement strand
GTGGTCGAGGGGGCTCTCCCGTTGGGCGAGATCGCCACCTCGCTCGGCTACGCCCACCTGTCAAACTTCACCAGCGCCTTCAGCAAGCGCTTCGGCCAGCCTCCGGCGAGCAGGCGCCGGTTCGAGCAAACCACCGTCATCGCCCGAGCCAATAAGGCCAATATCCGTAAGACACCGACGGAAGATGGTGCTGTACAGGCCGCGCGCCAGCATAACAAACAAAACTCTAGTGGGATAATCTAACATGAACAATGTCAAACGGGCGTTTCTCCTGTCAGTCATTAGCGTGTTGTCTTGTTCAGGCAACTCATACGCAGCAGACTTGATACCGCTTGACGACTTTCGGTCTAAAGCAATTCTTGATAGCGCCACAACGCGCCCCGAAATATGGAGCGCGGTTGCTCACGTATTTGAATCGTATGAGACGCAGCGCACACAAGCATTTTGCGGCGTCGCCAGCACCGTTATTGCCCTGAACTCTTTGGGTGTTCCTGGCGACACTTATGTTGATAATTGGTATCCGTTCCTCACTCTTAATCAGAACACCATATTCACCAAGGATTTTCTATCTATCAAGGCCCCGAACAAGATCAATATGGAGGGCTTTACTCTTGACCAGCTTGGGGCAGCTATTGCTACGAATAAATTCGTTAAGGCATCAACTTATCATGCCACCCCTGAACTCGGCGTTGAGAACTTTAAGAGGATAGTTATAGGAGCCTTAACTGACCCGAATTCAAGGGTGGTAATCAACTATTTACGCGGGAAAATCCGACAGGCTGGGGCCGGACACCATTCACCATTGGCGGCTTATGATGCCAATACTGACCGTGTCTTAATCATGGACACAGCTCGCTATAAAAATGACTCCACAGATGGTGGACTAAAAGATGGGTCCGGCCAGCCAGTGTGGGTGACCCTCGATGACCTTTGGTCGGCGCTAAATACTGAGGATCAGATTGACAATGTCACAAGAGTATTCCGAGGATTTATTGTCATAACCAAGAAAAATGATGAAGAAATTAAGAATGACAAGTTAAATGCAGCGAGGGGTGTAATTCGGCAATATCCAGATCATACAATTTCAGGTGATATAAGGTAATTCAATTAAGTCATCAGCACTTGTGGTTGTTGTAACGGCCTGCATGTTAACCGAGAATATTGGTTTGTTCTACAGCACGGTGTGTCAACGGCGATCTTCTCACCCATCACCACAGAAGCACAGGTATTTACGCCGAATCAACACGAGCTTGGCGAGAGACATGGCAATGACGCAAATCAGGAGTTATTACAGCATGCTTGGCAGAATTGCACTCTCTTTGCTCGTATTCGCGGTTCTGACGGCCGGGCACACGGAGAGCGCCCATGCCCAGGCGCGGCCCGACGCTGGGGCCTTGCAGCAGCAGATCGACCGGGACCGGATGCAATCGCTCCCGCCCGGCGGAGGTCTTGAGCGCCCGGTGCCGCCGCCTCCCGCACTCGCTTCTTAGGCTGGCGGGGCGACGATGACCGTCACGTCGTTTCGGTTTGCCGGCAATCGGCTGATCGAAAGCGAGGAGTTGGCGAAGGCGGTGGCCGACTATCTCAACCGGCCGCTGACCTTCGCGGAGCTTCAGCAAGCCGCCGCCGCCGTGGCCGCCGCCTACCGGGAGGCCGGTTGGATCGTGCGCGCGTATTTGCCGCGGCAGGATGTCAGCGGCGGCATCGTCACCATCCAGATCGTCGAGGCGGTTTTCGGTGGCATGCGGATCGAGGGGGAAAAGCCGGGCCGCGAAAGTTTCTATCACGTTGAAGATATCATCGAATATCAGCAGAGAATCGGCGCTCCCCTCAACGCCGACGCCCTCGACCGCGCGCTGCTGTTGGCGAGCGATCTGCCTGCGGTGACGGTGGCGGGCGGTCTCGAAGAAGGCGCCAAGCCCGGCGAGACCGCTCTGGCCCTCAAATTCACCGACAAGCCTCTGGTGACCGGCGACGGGGCGATCGACAATACAGGCTCTCGCTCCACCGGAAGAAACCGGTTCGCCGGCAATCTTTATCTCAACAGTCCTTTTAGCAGGGGCGATCTTTTTACCGCCAATTACATTCACAGTCAAAGCAGCGACCGGCTTACTTCCGACGGCAGCGATTATATTCGGGTGGCGGCCGGTGTGCCGATCGGTCTCGACGGCGCGCGCGTTGGGGTCAACGGCTCCTACATGCATTATAACCTGATCACCCCGGAGTTCGCCGCCCTCGACGCCAACGGCACCTCGGCGACCGCCGGCCTGGAAGCCAGCTACCCGCTGATCCGCTCGCGGCTGAAGAACCTGTTCCTCAACGCCAACATCGATCACAAGGCGTTCAACAACTATTCTCTCGATACCGTGACCTCGCGGTACATGTCGGATTCCCTGACGCTGACGCTGTCGGGCAATCTCTTCGACACCCTCGGCGGCGGCGGGGCCAACAGCGTCAGCCTCGCCTTCACCAGCGGCCTGCTGAACCTCGACGGCTCCGCCAACAAGGCCGCCGATGCGGCGACGACGCGAACGGCGGGGAACTACAATAAAATCCGCTTCTCCCTGAGCCGCCAGCAGGCGATCACCGAAGACCTGTCCGCCTCCGCCTCCTATTCGGGCCAACTGGCGAGCAAGAATCTGGACTCCTCGGAAAAGTTCTACATCGGCGGCTCCGGCGGCATCCGCGCCTATCCGACCAACGAAGGCGGCGGCTCGGACGCCCACATGGTCAATTTCGAACTCCGGCAGCGCCTGCCCGAAGGGTTCTCCCTGGTCGGCTTTTTCGATTACGGCCGGGTTCTGGTCAACCACGACAATCACATTACCGGCGCCGCCGTGCCCAACGGCTACGACCTCAAAGGGGCCGGGCTTTCGGTGATCTGGCAGTCCGACGCCGGGCCGACGCTGAAGGCCACCTGGGCCCATCGCCTCGGCGCCAATCCCAACCCCACCGCGGCCGGTTACGACCAGGACGGCACCTTGATCAAGGACCGGGTCTGGCTGTCGGCGAGCATGTCGTTTTGATGAAGAGGCAGGGCAAGACCATGACCAACTCCAACCGGCGCGCTGCGATCGAACTCGGCCCCCTCTCCACCGAGGGTGCGAAACCCTGCGGCTGGGGCGTCCGGCAGGTGCTCCTCGGCAGCACGGCCCTCGCCGGAGCCTGGGGGCTCGTTCCTGTGCTGGCGGCTCTCGGCATCGCCGGAACGTCCTATGCCGGACCGCCGGCGCCGACCCAGCTTCCGACCGGCGGCCAAGTGGTGGCGGGATCGGCGAGCGTCGGCCAGTCCGGCGCCACCATGACCATCAACCAGTCAAGCCAGAGGGCGGTGATCGACTGGCAGACGTTCAACGTCGGTGCGGCGGCGACGGTGAGATTCAACCAGCCCTCGGCAAGCAGCGTGACCCTGAACCGGGTGCTCGACAGCAATCCCAGCCAGATTTACGGCCGCGTCACCGCCAATGGGCAGTTGTTCTTCACCAACCCCAACGGGGTGTATTTCGGCCCGAACTCGAGCGTCGATGTCGGCGGTCTGGTCGCCACCACCCACTC
>CAIZDL010000218.1 GCA_903931735.1 uncultured Rhodospirillales bacterium | reverse complement strand
TCTACCCGTTCAATGCCTTCAGATCATTGCTGGGGATCGCGGGCGGGGCTGAGGCGCCGACCTACGCTGAACTCTACTCCGGCGATTGGGCGCACCCAACATGTAGTGGGTGTCTGCGTTAACCGGATAGGCAAGGATTGAAGCTCCTCTTTAGAGGTTTCCATTTCTTCGTTTGACGACTGTAATTCCTCGTTGACCGATAATAGCTCTTCGTTGGAAGACTTTAGTTCCTCAACCGAGGTTTCGTATTCTTCAATTGCGTTTTGCACGCGCTCCTGGGTTTCATCCAGTTCCCGCTCCAACTGGCGGATCGTGTCATCCCGCTCAATCGGTCGTTCGCCGGAGCAACCACTATCCTCGAGGGCGGTGAGGGTCGGTTGGTCGATGAAGACGACGAGCCATAAGGCGTCTTGCCCCCGTTCGGGCATTGGCTCCACGGCAAGGTTGAGGAGCTGTTGGTTGCCGTCGACCTCAAACCGGACGCGCTCGCGCAGGGTCGGGCGACCGGTTTCCAAAGTTTCATGCAGGGCCGACCGAAGCGTGAGCTGCAACCCTTTGCGCGCGGTGGCAATCAGGTTTCGGTTTGGCGCCCCCATTGGCGGCTCCAGATATTTCCCGGTACGCGCCGAATAATGCACAATATCCCAGTCCCGGTTGACAATGACGTGGGGCGGGGCATAGCGCTCCAGCACCCGTGTTTCGAGTCGGCGCACGGCGTTCTGGCCCTTGGTGGTGGCGGCCCCGGGATCGTTGACGGCGAGGCGCTGGGCCACCATGCCAGGGTTGAGGAAGGGGAGCAAACCCGGCCGCCCCGGCCGGTTGGTGCGCTGGAAAATGCGTAATTT
This sequence comes from uncultured Rhodospirillales bacterium, assembly GCA_903931735.1. Lineage (GTDB taxonomy): Bacteria > Pseudomonadota > Alphaproteobacteria > Azospirillales > Azospirillaceae > BOG-933. The sequence continues at coordinate 33,690 of CAIZDL010000218.1, read as the reverse complement.
TTTGTCGAGGGGGATAAACAGTTCAGCGTGTTGGGTCACGTTCTCCTACGCGCCGAGAAAAAGATAGCCGCCCTGCCGTAAGGCATAATGGAAGATCGGGATAACCTGATTTTGCAACTCTGTATTCATATAAATCAATAAGTTGCGGCATGAAATCAGGTCGATTTGCGAAAATGGCGGGTCCCGGATCAGGCTGTGAAGTGAAAATAGGCACAGCTCGCGGATCTCCTTGGAGACCACGAAATTGGCCCCTTCCCGGACAAAAAACCGGCGCGCCTGCTCGGGCGGCACCGAGTCGAGTAAGCGTTCGGGGTAACGGCCGGCGCGGGCGATGGCGAGCGCCCGTTCATCGACGTCGGTGGCAAAGATCTGGATGCGCGGGCGGGTTTGCCCCCCCGATGTCGCCGCGCAGAGCAACATGGCGATGGAATAGGCTTCCTCACCGGTTGCACACCCAGGGACCCACACCCGCACGCAATCGGCGGCCCCTTTTGCGGCAAGCAGTTGGGGGATTACCAGCCGAGTGAGGCCCGCGAAGGTTTCTTCGTCGCGAAAGAAGTCTGTCACACCAATGAGTAAATCGCGAAAGAGTGCGGACACTTCCGCCGGTTCTTGTTTGATCAACTCCAAATAGTTGTCCAGCGATGTCATTTGGAGCACTTGCATTCGCCGCTCAACCCGACGCAAAAATGTTTTGTCCTTGTAACGGCTGAAATCATGACCAACCCGGAACTGGAGCGCGGCGTAAAGAGTTGCTTTCGCAGCCTCGATTTCCGCAGTGCTGGCCCCCCGCAGGCCCGAGCTGAGGGCGAGAGGGCGGTCGGGAAAGACTTCAACGTAACGGGTCAGGTGGTCGGCAAGCTCGTCGATTGGCAGGATGCAATCAACGAAGCCGGTTGCAATGGCTGCCTCGGGCATGTCGGGATGGTGCAACGTATGGGCCGAATCGCCGGTTTGCGCCAAGGTCAGGCCGCCGGCCTCGCGCACTGCCCTGGTTCCGACGCTGCCATCGTTGCCGGTTCCGGAGAGAATAACCGCAATGCCTCGGCCCCCCATGTCTTTGGCAAGCGAGGTCAGAAAAATATCGATGGGGTTATATTCGTTTCCACGTGGCGTTAACTCAAGCTTACCGTCGCGGACGGTAAGAATTGTGTCGGGTGGGAGTATCGAGATATGTCCAGGAGCGATCATTTGGTCTTGGCACGCGACGTTGACCGGGATCTTGGTCAGGCGGCGAATGATTTCTGGAAGCATACTGTCCCGGTTGGGCGCCAAATGGGTGATAATCACGATGGCGGCGTTGAGATGGGGCGGCAGACGTTTAAAGAGCGCGCTAAGCGCTTCGATCCCGCCGGCCGACGCGCCGATCGCAATAATCGGAAAGGTTGACCGCGCCATGGAGGCCCTCTCTTCCGGGCAAGGGGCTTTGGCCGCCGCCCGCGCGTTAAGTTAGCGCTGTCGAGTCTGCCAGAGTTCATCGGCGAGCGCTATGGTAAATAGGGTTTGTATCGGGAATCTTCCCCTGCTGTAATCTTGCTGCTGCGCTGCGGAGGCCAGCCTAAAAATGCTTTACTTTTTGTGCAGAGCGGTAGGATGATGATATATCCTCCTATCCCTGGGTGGTTATTGTCTTTAAATTGGTAGTTGAGTATGGCCACTAAGATTAGCGCCGAAGACGCTCTTGCGCTTAAGCAGCTTGATGTTCACCTCAACCCGGTTTGGCAATTGGGTCGAAATGCGATCCTGGCCTGGACCGCAGGGCGCACGGGCCTCCGGGTTGCTGTGATCCCGGTGCGACAACTTCTCCAATTGTTGGGCAGCCAGCCGGATTTGCTCCAGGGGCCGCGCTATTTGGAAGAGGCTCGGTTTGGTGATCTTTGTCGGTCGGCTCGCTTGGAGCCAATCGATATCGTAACCTCCCTCCGTATTGGTCCAAAAGAAGGCTACGTACCGTGGCAAAATATTGAGGGTATTATCAAGCGTTATTCGATCACCGAGACGCCGCATCGCGCTGTAATGCTATTCGATATTGTCGGATATTCAAAGCTCGACCCATTACACCAGATCGGCCAGCTTAACTCACTTGAATATTGTATCAATGTTGCGCATCGTCGCTTAATGGGCTGGGGCGTTAAGGTTGATTTGGCGCGGTCGACCACGGGCGATGGATTTTATGTTTGGAATCGCTCGGTTGGTTTGGTGGCAGAAGTGTCGCTGTTGATTCTGTTGGTGATGGTGCTGGGGGAGAATGAGCTGGAGCGAACCCAGGAGCGCCATGGTTTGGTGCCCTTGTTGCGGGCCTGCTTTTCGGTTGGTCGTCATTACGCTTATTATCAGATCGAAGGGCTCTCGCCGCGCGGTTATGACTATATTGTTGGCGATGTGACGATCACCTTGGCGCGCTTGATCCAAAAGACCGAGACCGGACAACTCTTGATTGGTGATTTCGTCCGTCCGAAGACAGAGGGCGGCGTTGACATGATCGACACGCCTGCTTTTGTTTCTCAGACTGATCGGTATTTCCGGAAGTTGGTCGGTCGGGAGTTTAACGGGGTGTCGATAACCGATCTTGGCCTCAGCCTGACCACGTGGCGGGATAAGAGTTTGGAAAAGCTGGTGATCGGCGACAAGCACGGGCTCAATCACGCGGCTTATAATGCGGTGGCGCGACTCTATCGGGGCGGTCAGGTGCCGCTTTTGATCGGCTTGTCCGGCGAAAAGCAAAGCGGGGCCGGTCAGACCACCGCCGAGTCTATCGTGGCGGAACTCGCCGCTTCGGGGCGCTAGGGGTGGGCGCGGTGGGGGCCGGCTCTGCATCGAGTTTTTTCAGCGCGTCCAAGAGCTTGCGTTTGAAGAGCCCCCCGTCCGACGCGGTTTTGGCATCAAGGAAGCCGCGAACCGCAGCGCGCGCGGCTTCCTTGTCGTAAGGCTCCTTGCCCTCGGTGGCGAGGCGCGCCCGGTCGAGCACCTTGGGGTCGATCCCCTTGCGCAACTCCGAAATTTGTTGAAGCAGCGTCTTGCGCGGGTCGTGCTTCATGGGCATGGGTGCCTTGGTTGGCCGACTGAGGCGAGATGTGGCGGGCTATTCGTGGCGAATCAAGGTGCCAGCGCCGCCTTCGGTGAAGATTTCGAGCAACAAAGCGTGGGGGACCCGACCATCGAGAATGACGGCGGCTTCAACGCCTTGTTCAATGGCCGCGACGCAGGTTTCGATTTTGGGAATCATGCCGCCGGAAGCGGTGCCATCGGCGATCAGGCCCCGCGCTTGTTCTACGCTCATCTCGGGGATCAGCGCTTTCTTCTTGTCGAGCACGCCTGCGACATCGGTGAGCAAGAAAAAGCGGCAGGCGTTGAGAGTCCCCGCGATGGCGCCGGCGGCGGTGTCGGCGTTGACGTTAAAGGTCTCGCCATTTTTGCCAACACCAATCGGCGCCACGACCGGGATAATATCGGACTGTTCGAGGGTTTTGAGTATATCGGGGTTGATATGGTGAGGCTCGCCAACAAACCCAAGATCGAGAATCTTTTCAATGTTGCTGTCTTCATCCCGCTGCGAGCGGCGAAGTTTGCGCGCCTGGATCAGGTTGGCATCTTTGCCGGAAATACCAATCGCTTTTCCACCGGCAGCGTTAATCATGGTAACGATTTGCTTGTTGATCGAGCCTGCCAGCACCATCTCGACAATTTCGACGGTCTCTTTGTCGGTAACGCGCAAGCCATCGATGAATTCGCTTTTGATCGCCAGGCGTTTGAGCATCGCGCCAATTTGCGGGCCGCCGCCGTGAACGACCACCGGGTTGATGCCCACTTGCTTCAGAAGCACGATATCCTTGGCAAACATATGGCCAAGCTCTTCGTTCTCCATGGCGTGGCCGCCATATTTGATCACGAAGGTGCGCCCGGCATACTTGCGCATGTAGGGCAAAGCTTCGGAGAGGGTGCGGGCCTTGGCCAACCACTCGTCGCGCGAGGTCGGCTCCGGCGATGTGTTCTTGGTCTGGATCATGCCCCCTTTTTAGCGAAATCCGGGGCGGTGGGGAAGGGCGATGTTTACACCGCAAGTTCGGTCAGGCTTGCCCGTAGTTCTGGAATGCCGGCGCCGCTTTCGGCGCTGGTGATGTGGGGGTGGGGAAAGGCGGCGGGGTGGCGTTTGACCGCGTTGATGCAGGCCCGGACGATGGCTTCAAGCGCTACCGGCTTCATTTTGTCGGCCTTGGTCAGGACAACCTGAAAGGGTACGGCGGCGCCATCGAGCAAGGTCATCATCGAAAGATCGGGCGGTTTGGGGCCATGGCGGCTGTCGATCAGCAGGCAGACCCGGCGCAGCGGCACCCGCCCCTTGAGATAGCGGCGGACCAGATCGCTCCAGGCTTCAATTTTTGCTTTCGATTCCTGGGCATAGCCGTAACCCGGCATGTCCACCAGCATCAACCGGTCACCCAGATTGAAAAAGTTGAGTTGCTGGGTGCGGCCGGGGGTGCTGGAAATCCGAGCGAGGGTGGTCCGTCCAGTCAACGCGTTGACCAGACTGGACTTTCCCACGTTGGAGCGGCCGGTGAAGGCGATTTCCGGCAGCGACGCCTCGGGCAACTGGTCGAGGCTGGCGGCGCCCCAAACAAACCCGCACTCGGCTGCGAACAGCAGACGGCCGGGGTCGAGGTCCTTGGGGACCAGGAGTTCGCCGCCGACAAACTCCGGGTTCACGCCGTCTTCATAGCTCAAGTGTTCACCTTTACGCCCATACCACGCATGATTAACCACTGCTGGGCAATCGAGAGCAGGTTGTTCCATGCCCAGTAAATCACCAAACCAGCCGGGAATGAGGCCAGCATATAGGTGAAGAGAAACGGCAGGACCGCGAAGACTTTTTGTTGCATCGGGTCGGGCGGGGCCGGGTTCAGCTTTTGCTGGAACCACATGGTAAAGCCCATGACCAGCGGCCAGACCCCGATCATCATCACCTGGGGCGGTGTGAAGGGGATCAGCCCGAAAAGGTTGAAGATCGATGTCGGGTCCGGCGCGGAGAGGTCATGAATCCAGCCAAAGAACGGCGCGTGACGCATTTCAATCGTCACAAACAGAACTTTGTAAAGCGCAAAGAAGACGGGGATTTGCACCAGGATCGGCAGACACCCAGCAAGTGGGTTCGCTTTCTCCTTTTTGTAAAGCTCCATCATCTCCTTATTCATGCGCTCTTTGTCTTCACCGCAGCGCTCGCGAAGGGCTGCGATCTGCGGCTGAAGCTGCTTCATCTTGCTCATCGAGCGGTAGGATTGGTTGGCCAGCGGATAGACCACTGCCTTGACGATCACGGTGAAGACCAGGATCGCGACGCCAAAGTTACCCAGCAAGCTGTGCAATAGATCCAGGCAATAGAAAAATGGCTTCGTCAGGAAGTAGAACCAACCAAAGTCGACCGCGAGATCAAACTTTTTAATCTCCAGGTTGTCGGCGTAAGAGTCCAGGAGTTTCACCTCCTTGGCACCGGCAAATAGGCGACGTTTGGTCTCGATGGTATCGCCCGGCTTGGCGACCTGGGGCTCACCCAGGATATCGACCTGATACCGGTCATCTCCTTTGGATTTCGTGTAAAGAAAGCGCGCTGTCACCGACTTTTGTTGGTCGGGGACCAATGTTACCAGCCAGTATTTGTCGGTGATGCCGATCCAGCCGCCGGTCGTTGATTTTTCGATCAGCTTTTTCTCGGAAATGTCTTTGTATTTTACTTCGCTGAGCGCCCCATCAAGCACGCCGATCGGGCCTTCGTGCATGATGTAGTAGCCGGCGGTCTGGGGGGTGCCAAGGCGTGTAACCAAACCATAGGGCAGCAGCGTCACCGGTTGATCGCCAGTGTTGCGCACCCGGTCGGTTACCCGAAACATATAGTTGAGGTCGATCGAGATCTCGCGCTCAAAAATTAGCCCCTGGCCGTTGTCCCAGGAGAGGGTGAGCGGCTTTTCCGGGGTCAGCGTGGTCGCAGAGGCGGTCCAGACGGTGTTGGCATCGGGAACCGGAACCCGGATCTCAGCGGGAACCCAGCCAAACTCGGCGTAGTAGGGGTGTTCGCTGCCAGCGGGAGAGAGAACGACGATTTCCGGGCTCTTGGGGTCCGGCGTCTCGTGATAATCCACCAGTGAAATGTCGTCGAGTCGGCCGCCGGTGAGGTTGATCGTGCCATTGATCCGGGGGCTGGTGATTTTGAGGCGCAGGCGGGACGTGGCCTGTTCGGCGACCAACTCGGTGCGGTCGCGCGGCTTGGGCGCCGCTCCGGCGATTGGTGCCGTGGTCACGCTTGGCGCCGCTACCGGAGGCAGTGTGGCAAGGTCGCCCTCGGCGCTGCTCTTGAGTGCGGCGGCCTGCTGCGCTGCTTCGTGTTGGCGCGGAACCTCATAAATCAACTGGAAGCCGATTAGGATCGCGACCGACAGGGCGATGGCGATCACCAGATTGTTCTGTTCGTTCATGGCTCCTCGGGAGTGCCTGGCACGGTAGGAAGAGTTACAGCCCCGGAAGGGGCGAAATTATGGCGGATGCAAACGCAAAGCGGCGGCACCGGATCATAGCCGGAACCGCCCCACGGATGACAGCGGGCCAAGCGCTTAAGGGTCAACCATCCCCCCGCGATCGCGCCGTGGCGAGCCAATGCGGTCAGCGCGTATTCGGAGCAGGTGGGCAAATATCGGCAGCGCGGCCCCAAAACCGGGGAAATCAGCCAGCGATAGGCCAGCACCCCCCCCCGCAGCAGATAGGCTGCCGGGCTCACGACGGCTGTCCTCCATCGCGCCAAGCCCCCAGCCGTTTCAACCCAAGGGTGATGTCGGCTTTGAGGTCGGCATAGCCCCGAACCAGGGTTTCGCTGCGGGCAATCAGCACCAGATCGTAGCCCGGCGCGCCGTGGGCGGCCAGAAGCTCCATCGCGGCCGCCCGAAGCCGGCGCCTTGCCCGGTTCCGCGCAACAGCGTTACCGACTTTCTTGCTCGCGGTCAGCCCAAAGCGAACCACCGGCCCGGGCTCGGGCGGGTGTTGACGGCTATCGTGGCGCCGGGCTTGAAGAATCAGTCCGGGTGCCACCCATTTACGGCGAGCCCCGGCCACGGCCAAAAACTCCGGGCGGCGTTTCAGCCGCCCGATTCCCGCCCGTCCGACCCCCGAAATCGCAAACCGCCCCTCTTGTGGAGCGGGGCTTTCCTGCGTGGGGGGCCCCGTCCGCGTGGGGGCACGATTCGTCATGAGCCGCCCCGCTGGAGACAGTCCTCAGGCCGACAGCCGCTTGCGGCCCTGAGCCCGGCGGTTGGAGAGGATGCGCCGCCCACCCACGGTGGCCATGCGCGCGCGAAACCCGTGACGCCGCTTGCGTACGATTTTACTCGGTTGAAAAGTACGTTTCACAACCAGACTCCGTCCAAAATACTGAAGCAAAAAGGTTAAGCCAATGGTCTATAGTGGCTCGGGCCGCCCGAGTCAATGGAGCTGCCCGATAAACCTCAATCGGAGGCCGCTGCGGGCTCCGACACGAGCTGTGGTGCGAGGGCGCGTTGCTCGGCCGGGAGCAGCAGCGAGGCCAGGAAGGCGGTGGCGGCAAGGCCGGTTACGGTGAGGTAGAGCCCCTCGAAGGTTCCGGTCCAGCGATATGAGGCCGCAGCCAGTTGCACCGCCAGCGCGCCAACACCAAAGGTAAGGATGAATTTGGCGCCATAGGCCAACCCGCGATATTTGCCGGGGGTAAAGCGGGCGAGCAGCAGGTTTTCGATGGGAATCTGGAGGTTTTGGCAACTGACCAGCATTAACGCCAGCGCGAGCATCGGCGCGCCTAGGGTGAACGAGGCCAGGAATGCCAGCGGCACCTGGGCCAGCAGGCAGAATGAATAGAGAGTGCGGGCTTGAAACCGATCCGCGAGTCGACCGCCCCAAAGCTGGGGCAGGGCGCCAGCCAAATAGATGAGGGTGACCAGGCCGCCAGTGCTGACCGTGCTGCCCCCAATCACCGGCCCCAGCCCGTCGTTGAACCATTTTGGCATTGAGATTGTTACCGAATTCCACATCAGCCCGCCCGCAGTCATGGTCATCGAGAGCACCACGAAGGCCCGTACGGCGTCGCTGCGACTGGTTTTTGGCAGAGGCTTGGCATCGGCCTTGCGGTCGCAAACCAGCCCCAGCGCGATGCAGGCCGCGAGCCCAACCCCGGTGGTCACGCACAGCACCCCAGGGATGAGGAAGGCCGAGCGCCAGGAGAACAAATCCGTGAGGGTCCCCGCGACCAGTGCCGCCGATGCGACGCCAATACTGCCGAATACCCCCTGATAGCCAAGCGCCGTGCCCTGATCCGAGGCATTTTTGACCAGCCACGACATGCCGACCGGATGATAGATCGAGCCGCCGAGCCCGAGCGCCGCCAGCGCCACCATTAAGGAAACAGGTTCGCTGGCCAGGCCCGCCGCAATCGAGCCGCCGCCGGTGAGCAAAAAGAACACCACCATCATGCGTGAGCAGCTCCAGCGGTCGCCAAGCCAACCGGCCAGCGGCGCCCCCAGGCCGATCATCAGCGAGCCCAGCGTCCAGACCCGGATCAACTCGTCGTAGCCAAGGTTCCAGGCCGGCACCAGCGCCAAAACCACCGTGAGGTAAAGCGCGGTCAGCACATGCATGAAGGTATGGCCGACGTACGAAAAGCCGATTGAAAGCCGGGTTGAGATATCGGTCACGCGCTTGCCTTTCGAACGGCCCCGGGCCGGGATTTCGACGACGGGTTGAGGATGCGACGGTTGGTCGCATTTGGCCAGTGGTAACCCCCTGTGTCCCGGGGCGGGGCTGTTATGTCCGTGCTGTTTCGGCGGTTAGCCAGCCAAGATATCCGCCCTCGATCCGCCCGAGTGGTATCTCGACGATACAGGGCACGCGGTAAGAATGTATCTCTCGAACCCGGCTGGCGAGATCGTTGAAAAGCTCAGCGCGGGTTTTGACGATCATTATGGTCTCTTGATCCTCGGTGATGGCGCCCTCCCAACGGTAAATCGAGGTCATCGCGCCGATGATGTTGACGCAGGCGGCCAGCCTTTCATCGATCAGAGTCCGCCCGATTGCGCGCGCTTCGTCGGGGGTGGCGGTGGTGATATAGACAAAAATCATGGGCATCACGAGGGCCTTTGTGGTGTTGCGCGGTCTGGCGTTGCACTGCGGTTGGTGCTATGTCCACGGCATTATAAAACCCCCTGTGAAGTTTTACGTTATCTCGAGGAGCGGCGATGCAGGAGATTTTGGCGAAACTGGAATCGATGCGGGCAGGCGCGCGTTTGGGCGGCGGTCAGCGCCGGATCGACTCGCAGCACCAGAAGGGCAAGCTGATTGCCCGGGAGCGCATCGAGCTGTTGCTGGACGAAGGCTCGTTCGAAGAATGGGATATGTTTGTCGAGCATCGGTGCACCGACTTCGGCATGGCGACCCAGAAAATTCCCGGCGATGGCGTCGTTACCGGTCATGGCACGATCAACGGCCGGCCGGTGTTCGTGTTCAGCCAGGACTTTACGGTGTTTGGCGGCTCGCTCTCCGAGTCGCACGCCGAAAAGATCTGCAAGATCATGGATCAGGCGATCAAGGTCGGGGCACCGGTTATCGGGCTGAACGATTCGGGCGGTGCGCGCATTCAGGAAGGCGTGGCGTCGCTTGGCGGTTATGCCGACGTGTTTTTGCGCAATGTGCTGGCCTCGGGCTGCGTTCCCCAGATTTCGTTGATCATGGGGCCGTGCGCCGGCGGCGCTGTTTACTCCCCGGCCATGACTGATTTCATTTTTATGGTCCAGGACAGCTCTTATATGTTCGTGACCGGTCCGGACGTGCTCAAGACCGTGACCCACGAGATCGTGACGGCTGAGGAATTGGGCGGCGCGCTTACCCATTCCACCAAGTCGGGCGTGGCAGATCTCGCCTTCGACAACGATGTCGAGTCGCTGCTCCAGATTCGGCGTTTCTTCGACTTTTTGCCGCTTAACGCTAACGAGAAGCCGCCGGTGCGCATCTGTACCGATCCGGTCAATCGCTATGACTATTCGCTCGATACCCTGGTGCCGACCAACGCGAACAAGCCCTATGATATGAAGGAGCTGATTGCCAAGGTTGTCGACGAAGGCGATTTCTTCGAGTTGAAACCCAATCATGCCGGCAACATCATCACCGGTTTTGGCCGGTTGAATGGATCGACAGTCGGGATTGTTGCCAACCAGCCGATGGTTTTGGCCGGCTGCCTCGATATCGATAGCTCGATCAAGGCCGCACGCTTTGTTCGTTACTGCGATTGTTTCAACATTCCGATCGTGACCTTTGTCGATGTTCCCGGCTTCTTGCCCGGCACCGATCAGGAATATAACGGCATCATCAAGCACGGCGCCAAGCTGCTGTTTGCTTATGCCGAGGCGACGGTGCCGAAGGTTACGGTGATCACCCGCAAGGCTTACGGCGGCGCTTATGACGTTATGTCATCGAAGCATCTGCGCGGTGATGTCAATTTTGCTTGGCCGTCGGCCGAAATCGCGGTGATGGGGCCAAAGGGTGCGGTGGAAATTATCTTCCGGCAGGATGTCGGGGATAAAGCCAAGCTCGATGCCCGGACCGAGGAATACCGGCAGAAGTTCGCCAATCCGTTTGTGGCCGGCTCGCGTGGGTTCATCGATGACGTGATCTATCCTTCCAGCACGCGCAAGCGGGTTTGTCGGGCGTTGGCCATGCTGTCGAACAAAAAGCTGACCAATCCGCCGAAGAAGCACGACAATATTCCGCTCTGATTTTGGCTGCTCCAACGGTCCCGGTCCCCGCCGACGTTCGTGAAGCGCGCCGTCTTGCTTTGCAGGGCTGCCTCGATGCCGGAAGGCCGCTTTTCGATCGCAATCGGCGGGGCCAGTTCGCGACGCCTCCGGCTTTAGCGCGGGAGGTGGTTGCGGGGGCGCTGGCATTGTTGCCGGCGGGTGAAACGATTCGGTTCCTCGATCCGGCCTTCGGCACCGGCGCTTTTTTGTCGGCGTTGCTGGGGTTGGTGCCGGCAGGTCAGGTCGCCGGGCTGGCGGGGTTCGAGATTGACGCTCACTATGGCGAGCCGGCGCGGGAGTTGTGGCGGGGGAGCCGGCTGGATCTGACCCTTGGTGATTTTACCCGGGCCGAAGTGCCTTGCCCCGGCCCGCCCAATTTTTCGACCCAGCCCAATCTTCCGGTCCAACCCAATCTCATCATTTGCAACCCGCCTTATGTTCGTCACCACCATTTGGAGCCCGCCGATAAGCGGCGCCTTCAGGCGTTGGGGGAGCGGGTGGCGGGGGTGCGCCTTTCTGGACTGGCGGGGCTTTATGCCTACTTCATGCTCCTGGCTCATGGCTGGGCTGCACCGGGGGCGATCGCCGCTTGGTTGGTGCCAGCGGAGTTCATGGACGTTAATTATGGTGCGGGCCTTCGCCGGTATCTGGCGGAACGGGTGACCATTTTGCGATTGCATCGGTTTCACCCTGTTGATGTGCAATTTGGCGATGCCCTGGTAACGTCGGCGGTGTTGTGGTGGCGTCACGCTCCGCCGCCTGCCGGTCATTGTGTGCGCTTTACTTCGGGCGGGTCGATTGCGGCACCGCGCCTGAGCGAGCGCGTTCCGGCCGAGCGGTTGCGTCTTGCGCCAAAATGGAGGTGCGGGGCGTTTTCGCCTGAGGCGGAGGCCGAGTCGGGGACAGAGTCGGAGTCTGGGGCGACGTTGGGCGATTTGTTTGAGATCAAGCGCGGCGTGGCCACCGGCGATAATCGCTTCTTTATTTTGAACGAGGCCAAAATCGCCCAGCTTGGGCTGCCGTTTGAGTGCTTTCAGCCGATTTTGCCGGGTCCGCGCGGCCTGGGGCCGGAGGTGTTGGAGATCCGTGCCGATGCCGAGGGGCTGCCGCAACTCGATAACCGCCTCTATTTGCTGGATTGCCGGTTGCCGATGCCCGATCTTGCCGAGCGTTACCCGGCGTTGGGGCGTTACCTTGACAGCGGGGTGCCGGCCGTTTCGGAGCGCTATCTCTGCCGGCACCGGACGCCGTGGTATGCCCAAGACCGTCGGGCGCCGCCACCCTTGCTCTGCACTTATATGGGGCGTGGTGCAGCACCGTTTCGCTTTTTACGCAATTATTCGCGGGCAATTGCGCCCAATGTTTATCTGCTGCTCTATCCAAAAGCGGACCTTGCGGCAGACCCGGCGCTAATCGATCGGCTGTGGCGCGGCCTGAATAGTATGGGGGCGGCGGGGTTGATTGCGGCCGGGCGCGTCTATGGCGGCGGGCTCCATAAGTTGGAGCCGGGCGAACTTAAACGCTTGCCGTTGAAGGGAGTGCTGGCGGCGTCCCCTTGTTGTTCGGCCTGATTGTGCTTTTCCTGTCGGCCGCGTCGTTTTGCGCGGGGGTGCATTCTGGTGTGGGTGCTAAGGTTCCGGTTGCGGCTGACGCGCAGCCGCGCTACTCTACCTAGGGCCACCCGAAAGGCGAAGACACACCATGCGGAAACTGGTGCTGGCATCTCAAAAGGGCGGGGTCGGCAAGACAACGCTTGCTCTCCACCTCGCCGTCGCCGCTCAGGAGGCGGGCGCCGGGCCGGTGGTGATGGTCGACGTCGATCCGCAAGGGTCCCTGGCCGGCGCGTGGAATTTGCGCAAGGCCGAGCAGCCGGCGATGGCGAGTACGACAATCGCGGAGTTGGCAGCAACGCTGGCCGATCTGGAAGCCGATGGCTTTAAGCTGGTGGTGATCGATACGCCGCCCGCCATCACGGCTACGATTTCATCGGTGCTTGATCTGGCCGATATGGTGGTGGTGCCGACCCGGCCTTCGCCGATTGATCTGGCATCGATTGGCGCGACCCTCGATCTGATCGATCATGCTGGCGCCAAGCCGTTCTTTTTTGTGATCAATTCGGCCAAGCCCAAGGCGCGGCTGGTCCAGCAGACCTTGACCGCCCTGGCCCAGCATGGCCGGGTGGCTGCCACGATTTATGATCGCGTCGACTTCCCCACCGCCATGATCGACGGGCGGACGGCGGGCGAAATCGACCCGAAAGGGAAGGCCGCAGCGGAAATCTCCGAACTTTGGCAGGTCATCAGCAAGCGAATGAATAAAGGGGAGCCGAGGCAATGAGCAAGCGGCCTTCTCTGGGTCCCGAGTCGGTGGTGCGTAAATCGCGCCTTGCAACCAAGGGCGAAGCGGTCCCGGCTTTGATTCATGGTCGCCACGGTCACGAGGATCAGCCAGGGATTCCGCCGGTTCCCGTGGTTGTTCCGGTGGCGGCACCTGTGCTTGTGCCTGTCGTCGAGGTGGTGGCGGCGCAGCCGACTCCGGCCGGTGTGGCCGACGTTCCTGCGCCTGTGGTTGTCGCCCCGGCGCCTGTGGCCGAGGCTTGCGTGCCTGTGGCTGAGGTGCCGCCCGCGCTTGATGCTGTGGCCGTGGCTCCTGTGGCCCCGCCGGAGTCCGTGCCCGCGTTAGAGCCGGTGCCCGCGTTAGAGCCGGTGCCCGCGTTAGAGCCGGTGCCCGCGTTAGAGCCGGTGTTTGAAGCGGCGTCTGTGGCTGCGCCTGAGGTCCCGGCGGCTGTGCTTGAGGCGGTGGCGGAGAGTCCGGCTTGCGAGGCGGTGGCGGTCGTCGAGTCTCCGGTAGAGCCGGCCGTGGTCAAGGCCGTGTCGGAAAGCTTGCCTCCGGTCGTTTCGGCCCCCGTTCCCCCCGTTCAGTCGGTGCATCAGCCGGTGGTTGATGGGTTGTTGGCGTCTTTGGCTGAAAAAGACCGGCTGATCGCGGAAAAAGACCGGCTGAACGAGCAATTGCGGGCCAGCCTGCTCCGTGTTGAGCAGGAGCGGCTGCAAGAACGCGCCGTTGCGGCCCGGGAGCAGGAACAGACGGCGGGGAATTTGGTTGCCGCCGATGCGACGGTTGATGAGCTGCGCAATCGGGTTGGCGACTTGCGCGCTCAGTTGGAGGCGTCGCGCGCCGAGGTTTCTCGGCTGATCGAGCATCATGGCGCCGAGCGTCAGCGTTTGCATGAGCATCATAAGGCCGAGTGTGAGCGGTTGGTGGCAACCGTGTCGGCTGCGCGCCAGCAATTGGCCTCGCCGGTGGCGGCAGCGCTCGACAGCAGCCTTCAGAGCGCCAAGCGTTGGTTGTTTGGCGATGAGCCCCAGCAGGCGCCGCGCCAGCCTTCCGCGATCAGTCAACGGCTGGGGTCGGCTCAGCAACGGTCAACCGCCGCGGCGCAGAAGCAGGCGCCGCCTCCGGCGCCGGCCAAGCCGTCGGTGGTCAAGCCGCTCGGCCCGCCCACGGCGCCCAAGATTCTCAACCGCCGGCCGGTGGGCTAGCCTTTTTCGAAAAGGGCTGGCATAAGTGGCACTGTCCGATACGGAAGCTGTTGCGTCCGCCCGTGTCGTTGGGTATAACGCGCAACCGTTTTCTGGGGATATTCGACATGAAGGCTGACATTCACCCCGATTATCACGAGATCAATATCGTGATGACCGATGGCTCGACGTTTAAGACGCGCAGCACCTATGGCAAAGCCGGCGATACGTTGCGGCTGGACGTCGACCCCAAGTCGCATCCGGCCTGGACCGGCGTGCAGAGGCTTTTGGACACCGGCGGCCAGATCGCCAAGTTCAACAAGCGGTTCGGAAGCTTCGGCCTGAAGCGCTGATCCTTCTTTCTGTTTGTTGGGGAAGCGCGGCCGGGGCAGCTCCGCCGCGCTGGTTGTCTTGGCCGGGGGCGCGAATCACCCCGATCGGAATTCGGACATCATGGGGAATTTCGACGGGTTAGGCGGCCACACCGACATTTGCTATGGCTCCTGGCTGGAGCGCTGTCTGCCGGTGCCGTTTCGGCCTTATTTTCGGCTGGCCCGGCTTGATCGGCCGATTGGGACGTGGCTGCTACTGTTTCCCTGTTGGTGGAGCTTGGCGCTGGCCTTTCCTGGCTGGCCGGACCGGCGTTGGCTTTGGCTGGCGCTGTTGTTTGGCGTTGGCGCCGTGGTGATGCGCGGGGCTGGGTGTACCGTCAACGATATCCTTGACCGCGATCTTGATGCCCAGGTCGAGCGGACACGGGGGCGGCCCATTCCCAGCGGGCAGGTTACGGTGCGGCAGGCGTTGTTTTTTATGGCGCTTCAAATGGGGCTCGGGCTTTTGGTCTTGCTCCAACTCGTGCCAATGGCGATTGGTCTTGGCGTTGCCTCGCTGGTTTTGGTGTTCACCTACCCATTGATGAAGCGCATTACATGGTGGCCCCAGGCGTTTCTTGGGCTGGCCTTTAATTGGGGCGCGCTGATGGGATGGGCGGCGGTCCGTGATGGGCTGGCGCTGCCCGCCTTGGTGCTTTATGGCGCCGGAATTGCCTGGACCCTCGGCTATGACACCATCTATGCCCACCAGGATAAAGAGGACGACGCCCGGATTGGGGTTAAGTCTTCCGCGCGGCGGCTGGGCTGTCAGAGCCGGCCGTGGATCGCCGGGTTTTATGCAGCGACGGTGGTGGGGATTGGCATGGCCGGCTGGCTGGCCGGGCTTAATGCCCTGTTTTTGGTTGGGCTCGGGCTTGGGGCTGGGCAGTTGGCGTGGCAATTGTGGTCGTGGGATCTCGACGACCCTGCCGATTGCCTGCTTAGGTTTAAATCTAATCGTTGGTTCGGTTGGTTTATTTTGGCAGGGTTGGTTGCGGGGAATTTGCCGCTGTCTGGTTGACCCTGGCCGGGGGTTGCCGAAGGCGTTGCCGGCGTGCTAGGGAATGAAAAAGCAAGTCCGTGTGAGGCCCTCTGTCCGTCCGGGCGCTTTAGTGTAACAACGAATGCGAAGCGGATTGTCGCTAGGCAAAAGCATCGGAGAACTGTAATGGCCTACGTCGTTGGGGAACAATGCATCAAGTGCAAGTACACTGATTGCGTTGAAGTCTGCCCGGTCGATTGCTTCTATGAGGGCGAGAACATGCTCGTCATCAATCCAGATGAGTGCATTGATTGCGGTGTTTGTGAGCCTGAATGCCCGGCAGAAGCGATTTCTCCTGACACTGATAGCGCCGCTGCGAAATTTGCTGATGTAAATCGCAAGTATTCGTCCGAGTGGCCCAACATCACAAAAAAGAAGGACGCGCCTGCGGACGCGGATAGCTTTAAGGGTGTTGCTGGAAAGTTTGAGAAGTTCTTCAGCGAAAAGCCGGGCAGCTAATCAGTCTCGGAATAATAAACGCGCGCCGCCCAGTGATGGCTGTGCCATGCGATTAGCGCACGTCAGCCATCGCCGGGTTGTTCGCCCGGGGGGGAGGGCTGTGGCATCATTACTATGTAACTTTAGCGACATATAGGCTATACAGGACCTCGAAAGCGGTGACCCAGGCGTGTGGCTCATGCCCCGAAAGCGAGGGCGGTGAGCGTGCATGTGGCGCTGCGTAAAGCGTAGCCCGGCGGGAGCCGGAGGAAAGCCGATAGGCCGAAGACCCCACGCCGGTGCTCCGGATGGGGCGTTTGGGAACTTGGTCAACCGCGGTGCTAATCGCACACAGTGAGAGCCAATCAGAATGTCGCACAAGCTAGAGTTTCTGGCCGGAGACTTTGTTGTTTACCCGGCCCATGGCGTTGGTCGTGTCGAGGGTGTGGAGACGCATCAAATTGCCGGGCAAGAGGTGACACTTTACGCCATCACCTTTGAAAAAGAGCGGATGACGCTCAAGGTGCCGGTGGCAAAAGCCAAAAATTCGGGGCTGCGTCGACTCAGCACAAAAGACCGAATCAAGGTGGCGCTGGAGACGCTTCAAGGCAGGTCTCGCGTCCGTCGGACTATGTGGAGCCGTCGGGCTCAAGAATACGAAGCAAAAATTAACTCAGGCGATCCGGTTTCTATTGCCGAGGTGGTGCGCGATCTTTATCGCGGTGGTGATCAGTGTGATCAATCCTATAGCGAGCGCCAGATTTATCAGGCGGCGCTGGAGCGATTGGCCCGCGAACTGGCTGCGGTGGAAAAGATCGACGAAATTAAAGCGACCGAACGGTTGGAGCAGGTGCTCTTGAAGGCGGCTTAGCTTTTTTGCTGAAGGCGCGTTCTTTTAATAAAGATGCTTTGCGCATCTCGTCGTTGTTGTGATGCCGGAGGCTTTGGGCCTCCGGCTTTTTTTTAGTCTTTCGCCACGGCTGCGGACCGCATAAACTCCGTTCGCACTTCTGGATGTGGGCCGAAGTGGGGGCTGGTTTCGCAGGCATGGTTGATCGCACATGGTTGATAGTCAGCGCTTTGTCGATCTGGGTCGGCCTCGCCGTATTTGGGCGGTGGCTGCGGTTCATGCTGCGGTCGATCGGCTGGCTAGGCTTCACGACGATCTGGGCGGGCGGTTTCGGCCGGGGGATCGCCTCGTCTATCTCGGTAATTTCATTGGTCGTGGCCCTCATGTTCAGGAGACCATTGAAGAATTATTGATGTTCCGGCGGGCGTTGCTGGCAGTATCCGGGATGTTTGAAACGGATATTGTTTACTTACGCGGTGGGCAGGAGGAGATGTGGCAAAAACTATTGCAGTTGCAGTTGGCGCCTAATCCCCGCGAGATCATGACTTGGATGCTCAGCCAAGGCGTTGGGGCAACGCTTGAGGCTTATGGCAGTAACGCGGAACAGGCGAGCGTGGTGGCGCGCGATACTGCCCGTAATATTGCGCGCTTTACTGGGGGGTTGCGCGAGGTGATGCGCAAAAGCCCGGGGCATGAGGCGCTTTTCAGCGCGCTGCGCCGCTCCGCTTTTTGCGGGTCTCCCGAGGCTACGGCGGAGCGGCGCGAGGGCGGTGGCGTGTTGTTCGTGAGCGCCGGGTTTGATAGTGAGCGCGATTTTGAAGCCCAGGGCGATGCGTTTTGGTGGGGTTCGGCCCAATTTGCGCGGATTGACCGTCACTATGGCGGGCTTAGCCGCATCGTGCGCGGCCACGACCCGGCGCGGGGCGGCTTCGTGATGACCAAATACACCCTGACGGTCGATGCCGGTTGCGGCTTCGGGGGGCCACTGGTGTGCGCGTGCGTGTCGCCGTCGGGGGAATTACTGGAGTCTCTGGAGGCATAATCCCAAATCCCGATCGGTTATCCTCAGTGGGATTTGGTATCAGCCCACGGCGCGCAAGGCTTCGGCCGCGCGGAGGTCGACCGAGACCAGTTGCGAGATGCCTTGTTCGGCCATGGTGACGCCAAACAGGCGGTCGGTTCGGGCCATTGTCAACCGGTGGTGGGTGATGATCAGGAATCGGGTGCGACCCGAGCGCGCCATTTCGTGAACCATGTCGCAAAAACGGCCGACATTGGCCTCGTCGAGCGGCGCGTCGACCTCGTCGAGGACGCAAATCGGCGCCGGATTGCACAAGAACACGGCAAATAACAGTGACAGCGCGGTAAGGGCTTGCTCGCCACCCGAAAGCAGAGTGAGAATTTGTAGGCGTTTTCCCGGCGGGCTGGCAAAGATTTCAAGGCCGGCGTTAAGCGGGTCTTCGGCGTCGGTTAGTTCCAGGTGGGCGCGCCCACCGCCGAACATCTTGACGAATAATTCCTGGAAATTGGTATTGACGGTCTGGAACGAGGTTAGTAACCGTTCCCGTGCTTCTTTGTTGAGGCTGGAAATGCCGTGGCGCAACCGGCTGATCGCGGCAATGAGATCGGCGCGCTCGGTGGTCAGGCTGTTGATCTGGGTTTCCAGTTCCTCGGCCTCCATTTCGGCGCGAAGATTGACCGGCCCCATGGTTTCCCGTTCCCGGGTCAGGCGGTCGAGCCGGCTTTCCACGGCGCCTGGTTCGGGCAGGGCATCGGTTGGCGTGAGGCCGGCAAGGGCCAGCGTCTCGGCCGGTTGGCACTCCAGCCGTTCCAGGATTCGCTCGGCGAGGTCGGCGGCGTGGGCCTGGGTGGTGGCAACGGCGGCTTCGGCACGGGCGCGGGCCTCCCGGGCATCGGCAAGCCCGGCTTCGGCGCGCTTGAGGTGCTTTTCGGTTTCGGCGAGTTGGGTTTCGGCGTCGGCGAGGGCGTCGGCGGCGCGTTTGCGGGTGCGTTCGCGGTCGGCGATTTGGGTGAGCAGTCCTTGGCGGTCGGCTTCGATTTCCGCCGGGCGGCACGCGAGGCGTTCCAACTCGGCCTCGGCGGTGGCGGCGCGCTCGGTGAGTTCGGCGAGTCGGCTGCCCGCCCCCTGTTGCCGGGACTGCCACGAGCGCTGTTCGGCATCGATGGCGGCAATGCGCTGGCGCCGGGCCTGGGCTTCGCGGGTTTGGCGGTCGCGCTGGCTTTGACGCTCGGCCTGGATCGCCCGCTGTTCGGCAAGGCGGGCGCGGAGTTCGGCCACCCGTTCCCGGGCCGGGCCGGGTTGGGGCAGCGCTGCGAGGGCGGCTCTGCTTTCGGTCAGGCGGGTTTGGAACTCGGCGAGGTCGGCATCGAGCCGCTCCAGTTGCTCAACCACCGCAATCAGGCGGGAGGCGGCGGCGGCGTCTTCGCGCACCAGCTTGGCGTGGTGATCGCGGGCGGTGTTGACGGCGGTGAAGCCATCGCGCACCGTGTCCCGGCACCGTTTTTCCGTGAGGGTGGCCTGTTCGGCGAGCCGGCGGGCGTCGTCCACTGCGGCTCGGGCCTCGCAAACCCGGTCTTCGGCGGCGGCCAGCTCAAGGCGCAGCTCTTCCAGCCGGTTGCGTTGCCTCAGGCGAATCGCGGCAGCCGACGGGGCGCCGGCGGCAACGGTCAAGCCATCCCACCGCCACGTCGCGCCCTCGCGGGTGACCAGGGCTTGCCCCGGCAGCAGGTGGGGCGCTAGTCGGGCGGCGGTGGCGCCATTATCCACAATGCCGATGCGCGGTAGCCGGCGATCGAGCACGGCGGGGCCGGAGACCTTGGCGGCCAGAGGCTCGGCGCCCTCGGGCAGCGGCGGCACTTCGGCATAGGGGGGCAGAGCGCGCCAGTGGACGATGGCAGCATCGTTGAGCGGGGCGGTGAGGTCGTCGCCAAAACCGGCGGCGAGGGCGGCCTCAAAGCCGCGCGCGACGGTGACGGCATCGACCAGCGGCGGAAACAGGTCCCCCGAGCCCGAGCGTCCGTGGAGCAATTCGGCCAGCGCCGAGGTCTCGGCCTTGAGCTTGGCGCGAATGCTTTCAACGCCTTGGAGCGCTTCTCGCGCGCGGCTCTGGCGGGTGTCGGCGGCTTGCCGGGCTTGCTCCGCTTCCTCCACCGCGTCTCGTGCAACGTCCAGGCGGTCTTCGGCGGCGGCGGCGAGGAGGGCCGCTTCTTCCACATCGGGGCGGGAGGCCTGCTCGCGCTCCAGCGCGTCTCGTTGCTGGCGCTGGGCGGCGGCCCGTTGTTCGGCGCTGGCTTGGCGCTGTTCCTGGTCGCGAACCTGGCCCATCAGCGCGCCGCGCTTGGCTTCGTCTCGTGCAACGTGTTCGGTGAGGAGAGTGAGTTGGCGGTCCAGCTCCTCCACCGCCTCGATGGCTTCGGCAAGACGGTCGGTGGCATCTTCGGCCAGCATGGCCTCGTCTTCTTGGGCCAGGACCAGGGTTTCCTGTTCCTCGGCGAGGCGGAGCACCGCGTTATCGGCGTCGGCGGCAAGAGAGCCTTCGCGGCCAAGATCGCCTCGCACCTGCTCGATCCGGCGGCGATTGACGGTTTGCTGCTCGATGACTCGCCGTTCCTCGGCGTCGAGCTGCTCCCGGGCCAGCACCAGCCGTTGCAACCCGGCGGCGGCGGCGGCTTCGGTTTGCCGCATTTGGGGCAGGTCGGCGGCGTCGTTGGTTCGGCGGGTGGTGAGGCTGGCCACTGCACCCATCAGATCGCGCACCTGTTGCTCGGCGGTGGCAAACTGGCTGCGGGCGGTTTGGGTGCCGGCCTCGGCGGCTTGCCAGCGCAAATGCCAAAGCACCGCCTCGGCGCGGCGAATGAGGTCTGAGAGGTTGCGGTAGCGGTTGGCTTGGCGCGCCTGCTTTTTTAGGCCTTGAAGCTGGCCGTCCATGGCGCCGATCACGTCGTCGAGCCGGGTGAGGTTCGTTTCGGCCGCTTTAAGGCGCAGCTCTGCTTCATGGCGGCGGGAATGAAGGCCGGTGATGCCGGCGGCTTCTTCCAGCAATTGCCGGCGATCTTGCGGCTTGGCGCGAATCAGCGCGCCGATCTGGCCTTGGCTGACCAGCGCCGGCGAGTTGGCGCCGCTGGCGTTGTCGGCAAATAAGAGTTGAACATCGCGCGCCCGCACCGACTTGCCGTTGATTCGGTAATCCGAGCCGGAGCCGCGCTCGATCCGGCGGGTGATTTCAAGGTCGGTGGCGTCGTTGAAGCCGGCGGGGGCGGTGCGCGAAGAATTGTCGAGGTAAAGCGTCACCTCAGCCAAGTTTCGTGCTGGCCGCCGCGAGGTGCCGCCGAAAATCACATCGTCCATTTCTTCGCCGCGCATCTTGCGGGCAGAGGTTTCTCCCATTGCCCAGCGTAATGCTTCAACCAGATTGGATTTACCGCAGCCGTTCGGCCCGACGACGCCTGTGACGCCGGGCTCGACCAGTAATTCCGTCGACTCAACAAAGGACTTGAAGCCGGAAAGGCGGAGCTTGATAAAATCCAAGGGAACGAGCTCCCGGTCTTACGGCTTTAGCAGGCGGTCGATGACTTCCTGAAATTTTTCGAGACTTTGGCCGCCTTCGATCCTCTCCGCTCCATTGTTAAAAATAAAGGTCGGGGTGGATTTAATATTAAACTGCTTTTGCGCTTCATAGGTCCGCTGAATCAGGCCGTCTTCCAGCGCCTTGGTGGCGAGGCATGTTTCAAAATCGGCCGCGGGGACACCGCCGAGCGCGCCGATCTGGGCCAGCGCCTTTTTGGGGTCGGGCGCCCGACCCCAAGTGGCCTGGCTCTTGAAGAGGACATCAAGGAAGCCGTAATAGCGCGCGGCTGGGGCGCACCGGGCGAGCATCGCTGCGTGTAGCGCGCTGCGGTCGAGCGGGAAGTCGCGGAACACCAATTTGAGCTTGCCGGTGTCGATGTAGCGGGTCTTCAGCTCGGGCAAGGTTTTGGTGTGAAAGTCCGCGCAGTGCGGGCAGGTCATCGATGAAAAGTCGAACATCGTCACCGGCGCGTTGGCGTCGCCCAACACCCGGTCGGCCAAGGCCGCCTCTGTCGACGGTAAATCCGCCAATGCGGCGGCGGCCCCGAGGCTCAGCCAAAACCCGGCGAGAATCGCCACCAGCCTTATCCCACGGCAAAATCCCCCGCGCACCGCGCTGTTTAATCCCTGGTGCACCGCACCATTTAATCCTTGGCGCACCGCACCCTCTAATTTCTGGTGCATAGCACCGCGCAATCCCTGGCGCATAGCATCGTCCTCTCTCACTATATCTTGGGGAGTATAGGCTAGGTCGCGGGGGCGGGGCAAGCTTGTTTGGCGGAGTTTGGCTGCCGGGGTGTTTGCGTGGCCGAAATTGCGGCGGCGCCCGTCCTTGCTCCCGGTGCCATTCATTGGCAGTTTAAGGGGGGCGTTGGCAGTTTAAGCGGGGCATTGGCAGTTTAACCGGGGCGGCGGGGGAGGCAAGGGTGCACGGGGACGATGACGACGAAGGGGCGGCCCGGAAAGATGGCCGTACGCGGCTTTACACGGAGGCGCCGTTGTCGGCGGGCGTCGGTGTCGAGCTTGGCCCGGATCAGGGGCATTATTTGCGCCATGTGTTGAGGTTGCAGCGGGGCGCGCCGGTTGCGCTTTTCAATGCCCGTGATGGTGAATGGCGGGCGGTGGTCGATGGCTTTTCCAAGGATCGCTGCCGGTTGGTGGTCGAGCGCTTGCGCCGGGCTGCCGAGACGCCGGGTCCCGAAGTGTGGTTGGTGTTCGCGCCGGTAAAACGCGGCCGACTCGAAGTGATGATCGAAAAGGCAACCGAGCTGGGGGTCACGCGGCTCGTTCCCATGGTGACAAGGCACACCGATATCGGCCTGGTCAATCTTGAGCGGCTGGCGGCGATCGCCCGGGAGGCGGCGGAGCAATGTGAACGGTTGTCGGTCCCGGAAATTTCGCATCCTAAGCCCTTTTTCCAGGTATTGTCGGATTGGCCGGGGATGCCCTTGCTGGTTTGCGCCGAATCGGGCGGGGCGCAGCCGTTGGCTTTGGTGGTGGCGGGGGTGCCGCCCGGTCCGGTGGCCTTTTTGGTCGGGCCGGAGGGCGGGTTCGCCGCATCCGAGCTTGATGAGTTGGCCCGGCAGCCGTTCGTTGCTCAGGTCGGGCTGGGGCCGCGGGTGTTGCGAGCCGAGACCGCAGGGGTGGCCGCCCTCGCGTGCTGGCAAGCTTTGCGGGGCGATTGGGCGGATGGCGGCGGCGGCGATGTCCGGCCGCCATTCCGGTCGTGGCTGTGAATATCGTCGGTTTTGTGTATCTTCTCCCTTAATTTCAGCCCCACCTTAAGTTTCAGAATTGTGAGTCGCCATGTCCGCACCTCCGCCCTCTTCCGGGGCACCGATCACCGATCAACGCCAACTCACGGCGTGGTTCTCGTCTGGGTGCAAGCCGGCCTGCGATTGGCGAATCGGCACCGAGCACGAGAAGTTCGCCTTCCGGCTCGCAGATCTGCGGCCACTCCCCTACGACGGCCCCGATGGCATTGGCGCCCTGTTAACCGGGCTGACCCGCTTCGGCTGGGCGCCGGTGGAGGAAAACGGCCGGGTGATTGCGCTCACCAAGGGCCTTGCCAGCGTTAGCCTGGAACCGGGCGGGCAAGTGGAGCTGTCAGGCGCGCCGGTCGGCACGATTCATGAGACCTGCGCCGAGGTTCATGAGCATTTACGGCAGATTAAGATTATCGATGACGAGCTTGGAACCGGAATGGCCGGGCTCGGCTTCAACCCAAAGTGGCGTCGGGAGGATATTCCCTGGATGCCCAAGGGCCGTTATAAAATCATGGGCGAGTATATGCCCAAGCGCGGCTCGCTCGGAATTGATATGATGACCAGGACCTGCACCGTTCAGGTTAATCTCGATTTTTCGAGTGAAGCGGACATGGTGCATAAGTTTCGGGTTAGTCTTGCGCTTCAGCCGATTGCTACCGCACTCTTCGCCAATTCGCCCTTCACCGAAGGCAAGCCCAACGGGTTTCATAGTTTTCGGAGCCAAATCTGGACCGATACCGACTCCGACCGTTGCGGCGATCTGCCGTTTGTGTTTGAGCAAGGCTTTGGGTTCGAGCGCTATGTTGAATACGCGCTCGATGTGCCGATGTATTTTGTTTATCGCGAGGGCCGTTATATCGATGCTTCGGGGCAGTCGTTCCGCGATTTCCTCAAGGGGCGGCTGCCGGCCTTGCCGGGCGAGACGCCATTACTCACCGATTGGTCGGACCATCTGACCACGCTCTTCCCCGAGGTGCGGCTCAAGAAGTTCCTTGAGATGCGCGGCGCCGATGGTGGCCCTTGGGAGCGTTTGTGCGCTTTGCCGGCCTTGTGGGTTGGCTTGCTGTACGATCAGGAGGCGCTCGACTCGGCCTGGGATCTGGTGAAGGACTGGACCGCCGAGGAGCGTGCGGCGCTGCGGCGCGACGTGCCGCGCTTGGCGCTGGCGACGCCGTTCCGTGGGCGTACGGTGCGGGAGATCGCGCTGGAGGTGTTGGCGATCTCGTCGGCCGGGCTAAGCCGTCGGGCGCGGCGGAGCGATTGCGGCGGCGATGAAAGCGGGTTTCTTCAAACTCTGTTCGCGATCG
Source organism: uncultured Rhodospirillales bacterium (assembly GCA_903931735.1). GTDB lineage: Bacteria > Pseudomonadota > Alphaproteobacteria > Azospirillales > Azospirillaceae > BOG-933. Next base: position 9,011 of record CAIZDL010000218.1, on the reverse strand, counting down.
CCACCTCGGGAGAGACTCCGGCCGCATCGCTGCTCAAGCGGTATTATGGCGCCTGGGGGGAGAGTGTCGATCCCGCATTTCAGGAAGTTGCCTATTAGACGCGGGCCGCTACGGGGTGGACTCGTCCCGTAGCGTTGATCCGCTCAAAAAACAAAAAAGTTAGAGCATGATGCGGTGCCGCTTGATCGCATCATGCTCTAACCATCTCAGCTTAAGCAGACCCGACCCCCCGCTTGCGCGGGGGTGACGGAGGACTTCGGGGGGATATTTAGTTTTTTTCCGGCTCCAGCTCGAGACTCGGCGTTCCCCCAGTGTGGTTCGAGGCTGTTTTGCCCAACGGGGGCGGTGATCGGAACCTCTCTCAGTGGGCTGAGGGAGGCGCGACCTGTTGGCGGGCGATTTCCCAATGTCGATCAAGCTCTTTGGTGATGCGGTGGTCGCTGATTTCCACGCCCTTGGCCTTGAAATCGGCCTGGAGCTTACGGATGATATCGGCGTGACCCGGTTCGTCGAGATCGGCCGAGACCACTTCGTGGGCATAGGCTTCCGCCTTGTCGCCCGCTATGCCCAGGCGCTCCGCCGCCCACAGACCAACCAACCGGGCACGCCGGCTGTTGATCTTGAACAGGATATCCTGGTCATACTTGAACTTGTTCTCAAAGGCTTGCTCGCGATCCTCGAAACTGCTCATGGCACTTGGTCTCCCTCAAACATGGCGGGTCTGGCCGGGCTCTATAATCGATTGTAATCCCGTTATCTATCATATAGTTGCCCTTGGGCGCCCTGTCAGTGGGGTGCCCGGCGGCCAAGCCTAAAATAACCATACACCCTGAGGGGCTCGGGGGGAACCATGTGTACGGTCATTGTGTTGCGGCGTAAGGGGCATAGCTGGCCGATTTTGCTCGCGGCTAACCGCGACGAGATGGCTGGCCGGCCTTGGCGCCCGCCCGCGCGTCACTGGCCGGACCGGGCCGAGGCGGTGGGCGGGTTGGATGAGGTGAGCGGGGGCAGTTGGCTCGGCGTCAACGATCACGGCGTTGCGGCGTTGGTGCTCAACCGCGAGGGCACGCTGGGGCCGGCTGTAGGCAAGCGCACGCGCGGGGAATTGGTGTTGGAGGCGCTGGATCATGCCGACGCCGCGACCGCCGCCGAGGCGCTGGCCGATATCAACCCCATGGCGTACCGCCCGTTTAATCTGGTGATCGTGGACGATCGCGACGCCTTTTGCCTGTATCATCGGTGTCGCCTCGGGCGGGAGCCGGTGGTGGTGACGCCGGTGCCCGAGGGCTTGTCGATGATCACCGCGTTCGACCGCGACGATGTGGCGGACCCGCGAATCAGGGGCGGGCGGCCTCGATTCCTGGCGGCGGCCGTGCCGGAACCGGACCTTGGGGATTGGGCGGCGTGGCAGGAGGTGTTGGCGAGCCGGGAGCCAAATTGCTCGGCCGATGCGCCGTCCGCGCTGTGTTTTTCGACTCCATCGGGATTTGGCACCATGTCGTCGGCGTTGATCGCGTTACCGAGTCGCAGCGTGGCGAGCAGGCGCAATGTGGTCTGGCTGTTTGCCGATGGTCCGCCGGACCAAGCGGAATGGCGGCCGGTGGACCTGGGCTGACCCCGTTCGCCTCTCCTGCGGTGGTGATTGCGTTTCATTGTGTCGGCGCGGCGAACTTGCTATATGACCCTTAGCAAACTTGCCGATCGGCGGCGCAAGATCGCTCCAACCTCGTTGGGGCGCCACAGCGGACACAAAGCCATGTCAAGACGCCGACGTATATACGAAGGGAAAGCTAAGGTTCTTTACGAAGGACCAGAGCCGGGAACCCTCGTTCAGTACTTTAAGGATGATGCCTCCGCTTTCAATAATCAGAAGCGGGGGGTGATCACCGGTAAGGGCGTTCTCAATAACCGGATCTCGGAATACCTGATGAGCCGGCTCGGCGAAATCGGCGTGCCGACACATTTTGTCCGCCGGCTGAACATGCGCGAGCAGTTGGTGCGCGAGGTCGAGATTATCCCGATTTCGGTGAAGGTCCGGAACGTTGCCGCCGGGTCGTTGTCCAAGCGTTTTGGCATTCCCGAGGGAACGCCGCTGCCGCGCTCAATCATCGAATACTACTATAAGTCCGAGGAGTTGGGCGATCCCATCGTTTCTGAGGAGCACATCACCGCGTTTGGCTGGGCGGCGCCCCAGGATCTCGACGATATGATGGCCTTATCGCTCCGTATCAACGACTATCTCACCGGGCTTTTTCTTGGCGTGGGCCTCAGGCTGGTGGATTTTAAGCTGGAATACGGGCGTCTGTGGGAAAACGAGGAAATGCGGATCGTGCTGGCCGACGAGATCAGCCCCGATAATTGCCGCCTCTGGGATATCAAGACCAACGACAAGCTCGATAAGGACCGGTTTCGCGAGGATTTGGGGCGGGTCGAGGAGGCCTATCAGGAGGTCGCCCGTCGTCTTGGGATCTTCCCCGAAGGTGGCCCCGGCGAGGTCAAAGGCCCTAAGGCAGTTTAGTGACATGAAGAGTTTAGAGTGAGGATGCCCCTGGTATGAAAGCCAAAATCTTTGTCACCCTGAAGCGGGGGGTGCTTGACCCCCAAGGCAAGGCCATTGCCCACGCTCTCAATTCTCTTGGGTTTGCCGAGGTGGTGGACGCGCGCCAAGGCAAGGTGATCGAGCTTGAAATCGCCGATGCCCCTGCCGATCCGCTGTCCACTCGTCTTGAGGCCCCTGCTCGTCTTGAGGCCATGTGCCAGAAACTTCTCGCCAATACCGTGATCGAGGATTACCGGATCGAAGTGACGAGCTGAGGCGGGGCTTTCCCATGCCCTCCCGGCTGTTGTTATTCGCAGGATGTTGCCGTGCCCGGGAGGGTGACACCGAAATTGTTGAACAATAACCGGTCGAAGGCGCCGCCGCACGGTGCCGCCGGGGCCGAGGGTGTTGGGTCGGGAAGTGATGCCTGGGCCATCTCGGCCGGCTTGGTTGGTTTGTAGTAATAGTGGCGGCCAATCGCCACCGTCCGCTTGGTCGAGCCGTCATGAGCCCAGCGGGGCCGGACCCGTTTTTCGTGGAAATACATGGCGCCCCGGGTCGGGTCCACGGCCCGTTGCTTTTCTTCCAGCATTTTGTAGGCGAGGCGGGTGATATCCTCCGCCACGTCTTTTTCCGTCTTCTTTTTCGGGCGGCCGTCGCAGGCCCAACTGAATTGGCAAGAATGACGGCCCCGATGAACGCCGGCATAAACAATGGTGCAGATGCCGATGTTCGGCCGGGTTAGGCGCAGATGGCGCCAGCGGTTAAGCGTCACATGCCCCACCGCCGACCAACCCGCTGGCCCGTCATCCCGCGCCTCAAAGTAAATATTGTCGGCTAGGCACTTGACGGATTGCTTCAGGGTTTCGGCTTTGGCCCCTTGAAAGGGGAGGGGAATGCTGACGATAACGGCAACGGCAAGCATTTTCCGGATCATCGTTCCTCCTTTCTCTTTCCGTCTCGTTTTTGTTTCTTTGCTGGATATTCTCTGGGCGATCGCATTAAAGATGGTAAAGAAAGTATTACCATCGGTTCCCGACCGACCTCCAATTTATTACAAAGCTATTTAGCATATTTTTAGGCGATTTGACAAGGCTTCGGTTGGCTGGGCGGCTGAGCCCTCGCGTTCAACCGCGCTCAACCGTTGCCGAAACAATTGGTAAGCGATGGTGGCGGCGTGGTACATACGGGAGAACGTTTTTCTTGTGTCCAGTGGTATGCTGCAAACGCTATATCGTGGGCTGACCCGGATCGGCGGGCCGGCGCTTCGCTTTTATCTTCACCGCCGCCGGCTTGCGGGCAAGGAAGATCCGGCGCGCCAAGGTGAGCGGCGCGGCCTGCCTTCGTGTGCCCGGCCCGAGGGGCCGCTGGTGTGGTTTCACGCCGCCAGTGTGGGCGAGTCGCTATCGATTCTGACTCTGATCGAGCGTTTGGTCGCGGCCGATCCCCGTTTGGGAGTGCTGGTTACGACCGGAACCCTGACTTCGGCGGCGTTGATGGCCGAGCGGTTGCCGGCGCGGGCGTTCCACCAGTTTTTGCCGATGGATCGTCCGAGTTATGTCGAGCGTTTTCTCGATCATTGGCACCCCGACTTGGCGCTGTGGGTCGAGTCGGAGATTTGGCCCAATATGCTGTGGGAAATCCGGCGGCGCGGGGTGACTGCCGTGTTGATCAATGCCCGGATGTCCGAGCGCTCGTTCCGCCGCTGGCAATGGCTGCCCGGCTTTATCCGTTCGCTGCTGGGCACGTTTCGGGTGCTGTTGGCGCAAACCGTTGCCGACGCCGAGCGCCTGCGACGGTTGGGGGCAACCGAGGTGCGCAGCATCGGTAATCTCAAATTCGCCGCCCAGCCGCCGCCCGCCGATGCCACCAAGCTGGCGGCGTTGCGCGAGGCCATTGCCGGGCGGCCGGTGTGGCTGTTTGCCAGCAGCCATCCGGGAGAGGATGAGATCGCGGCCGGGGTCCACGAGGCGCTGGCGCCCCGGTTTCCTGGTTTGCTGACCATGATCGCGCCGCGCCACACCGCGCGCGGCGGCGCTATCGAGGCTATGGCGCGGTCGCGCGGGCTGGCTGTGGCGCGGCGGTCCCAGGGGGCGCTGCCGGCGGCGCGGGATGTGATTTATCTTGCCGATACCATGGGCGAAATGGGGGTGCTGTACCGTTTGGCCCCCGTGGTGTGCGTTGGCGGCTCGTTTGTGCCTCACGGCGGTCAAAACCCCATTGAGCCGGTGCAGTTGGGCGCGGCGGTGCTGTTTGGAACGCGCATGACCAATTTCGCCGAGATCACCGCCGAGCTGCTCGCTTCCGGTGGCGCGCGGGAGGTGGGCGATCCGGCCCGGCTGGTCGAGGCGGTGGGCGGGTTGCTCGCCGATGGCGCCGCCCGCGCACGCTTGGCCGTGGCGGGGGCCGGGGTGCTGGAGCGTCATCGCCAGAAAGTGGCTGAAGAGGCGGTGGCGGTGTTGCGGCCATTGCTGATCGGAGTTGGTATCGTGCCGCCTGGGGCGTCGGGCGCCACGACTTAAAAAGGCCCGTGGTGTTGAGCACCACTTGGCGGGAAAGGGGACGGGTATCCATGAAAGCGCCAGCCTTTTGGTATCGGCCTGCGGGCGTCACCGCCGCGCTTCTGGAGCCGTTCGGTCGTATTTTTGACAGTGTTGCCCAAATTCGTCAGCGCCGAGCCGAGCCGTGCTTGGTGGGGATTCCGGTGATTTGTGTTGGCAATCTGGTTGCCGGGGGCGCGGGCAAAACACCAACCGCCATGGCGATCGCCGATATTCTGGCCGGCTGGGGGCTGGCGCCTCAGTTTCTCACCCGTGGCTATCGGGGCCGGCTGGCTGGGCCGGTGCGGGTGGCCCCGCACCTTCACGATGCCTCCGATGTTGGCGACGAGGCGCTGTTGCTGGGGGAAATCGCGCCGACCTGGGTTGCCCGCGACCGCGTTGCAGGAGCGCTGGCGGCGGTCAACGACGGCGCGCGCTCGCTGGTGCTGGATGATGGCTTTCAGAATTTCTCGCTGGTTTATCGCATGTCGGTGCTGGTGGTCGATGGGGTCACCGGCTTTGGCAACCGCCGGGTGATGCCGGCCGGCCCGCTGCGGGAAAGTATTGCGCGGGGGTTGGCGCGGGCGTCGGCGCTGGTGATCATGGGCGAAGACCAAAACGGCATCGGGAGCGAAGTGATGGAGTTTGCCGTTGCCGCCGGCTGCCGGCTGCCGGTGTTCCATGCCCGGTTGGAGCCGGATCTTGCGGTGGCCGAGAGCCTGCGCGCGGCGCGGGTGGTGGCTTTTGCCGGCATTGGTCGCCCCGGCAAGTTCTTTGAAACGCTGGATCGGCTGGGCGCCCATGTGGTGGAGCGGATCGCGTTCGCCGATCATCAACCTTACGATGCCCGGCAAATTTTGCGTCTGATTGAGAGCGCTCACCGCCAGCGCGCCGAGCTTGTGACCACTGCCAAGGACGCGGTTCGTTTACCCGAGCAGGTGCGGTCTAAGGTTCGGGTGTTGCCGGTTCGCGTTGCGTGGCGCAATGGCGGCGCTTTTAATCGCTTGCTCGCGACGGCGGTGGACCATCACGAGGCGGTGCCGCCCTCGTCTGTTGAGGGCGATCACCATGGCCGATCATAGCGAAGCCGCGACCCGCCTGCGTCGTTTGGTGCTCGACCCGCTGGTGGCGGCGGTGGTCTACCCAATTTATTATACGTTTGCGGTGCTGCCGGTTGGGGTTGCGTCGATGCTGGGCGGCTGGCTCGGGCGGCTGGTTGGGTTGCTTGCGCCCAAACTCACCCGTCGGGCGCTGGCCAATCTTCGGCGCGCGCTGCCCGAGCTTTCGCCTGAGCGACACCGGGCCATCGTGTGGGGGATGTGGGATAATCTGGGCCGAACCCTTGCCGAGCATCCCCATATCGATCATTTGTGGGATGATACCAAGGCCGGGCGGATTGAGATCATTGGTGGCGAACATCTGCGGGCGCTGGCAGCGAGCGAGCGGCACCCGAGTCTGATTGTTGGCGCTCATATTGGAAACTGGGAGTTGTGCCCCTCGATTTGTGCCCGCCATGGTCTGACCATGACTTTGATTTACCGCCAGCCCAACAATCGCCTGATTGATTACCTGATGACCGGGCGTCGAAGGATGGGGGCTGGCCGTTTTTTGCCAAAGGGCCGCGAGGCGGCGCGGGCGATGGTCGAGACGCTGGTGCAGGGTCGTGCGATTGGAATGCTGGTCGATCAAAAGCTTAACGACGGGATCGCCGTGCCGTTTTTCGGCCTGCCCGCCATGACCGCGCCGTCGCTGGCCCAATTGGGGTTGAAATATCGCTGTCCGGTGCTGGTTGGCCGAACCGAGCGTTTGGGCGGCGCTCGCTTCCGGGTTACGGTTACTCCGCCGGAGTTGGTGCCTGATACCGGTGATCGGACGGCGGATATTCTTGCCTATATGACGAGGATCAACGCGCGGCTTGAATCCTGGATTCGTGAACGGCCTGAGCAGTGGCTTTGGCTGCATAATCGCTGGCCGGATTAGAGCACGATGCTCTAACTTTTTGTTTTTAGAGCGGGTCAACGCGGCGGGGTAAGCCCACCCCTTCGCGACCCGCTCTAGGGGGGCGTTGCTTTGGTTGCTGTTTCCGGGTTAACGATTTGCAGGGTATTTGCAACAGTTGCTATGTAGATAACGGGCGGGCGTCCGGGACGCTCGATATGGCGCGGTTCCGGTGTGTATGATCGCCTCAGGTCTATGGGTGGCTGGGCGGTGTTGCAGCGATTCGGGGACGCACCTTGAAGTTGATCAATGATATCATGTCAAACAACGATGTATTAACAGGGTTGGTGGCAAACACATGGGCCGAGCGCGGTATTGCCGTGCCCTTTACCACGCCCGCATTGGCGCAAGCCCGGATGCGCCGCGATGATGGCTCAAAGCGCCGCGAATTTGTCTTGCCGAGCCTTTCCGGTGGTAAAGGTTGTTATGTGATGCCGTGGAAGTCGATCCTCGGCTCGATGACCACAACGTTGCACGACCGGGTGCTGTTCGATTTGATGCAGCAATACGATGTCGATGATCCGATTAAGATGCGTCATGTGACCTTAGAGGTTGCGGCCAAAGGACTCTCTGGCCCGCGTGCCGCGCGTAAGGCGCAGGAAATCCTTGATAACGAAAAGCAGTATCAAGTTTTAACCACATTCCTGCTGGTGTTGCAACTTTTAAAGTTGGTCAATGTCTCGTCGAAGGACTTAATCGCGGAGGGGCTTGCCAGCGAAAATTCGCAAAAGCGGATGCGCGGGGCGTTAATGGGGGTGGCCGAGCGGTTGAAAATCCCCCACGACGATCTATATTTGCGGATAGAAACCCTGAGTTCGCTGATTTCACCGATCGGCTTGCCTCAAGCCCCGGAGCCCGGCCGCTTGCGGGCGTTGACCGAAGATCTGGTGGTGTTCCGCGACACCGTGCGCAACTGGTTTACGGTGATGCCGGAAGAGATTGCGCAGATTGGCGAGTTCGAGGCCCGCGTTGCCGATGTTACCAACCAACTCGCGAACAAATCCGTCGTCCATGTCGATAACGAGACCGAGGCGCTGGCGGCAATGCTTCGCGCGTGGGAGAAGCGGTTTACCGCGATTACCGCCGAAGTTCGCCAGCTCTCGTGGCTGCTCGATGGCTGGGATTACGTTATTACGCTATTTCATGAGGTTTCTGATAAATCCGATAAAGATCGGCAGGCGATGCTTGCCGATATCTTCCCGATGTTGCCCCAGATACCCCGCGAGCAACTGGAGGTGATCGATGATAAGAAGGCCAGCGCGCTTGGTGTTATTCAGAGGCGTTGGGTTCGGGGTAATGAAGATTGGCGGACGGGCGTGCTGGACTATGATCAGGTTCAGCGGCTTGAAGCTCGTCGGGCGGCGATGAGATGAGTACGCTCGATAAATGGCGGGAAATCGCCCTGGTTAGTCTGGGGCTGCCCGATGATAAGCTGCTTGGTGTCTTGGCGCTGGTTGAACAGGTGCCCGATCGCGATCAAGTGCGGGAGGTGCTCGACAAGATTCGCCCGCGTTTGATTAAGCTAAAACCGCCCCGGCCGATTACGTCCCAGCGGTTGTTGTTTCGTCCGGTGGAGGATTTGTTTGATCCGCCTGAGCGCTATCGGACCAAGATCGGCCGGCTATCGCGCCATACGATCCACCCGGCATGGCTGATTGTTCGCAATTTAGTCGACTCAAAATTGTTGGAGCGCATCGAGCGCTTGCTGAAAAGCATCGAGGCCACCAATGTCACGGACCTTTATGCGACAGGTTTGCCCTTTTGGAGTGCTGCGGGTAAGGTATTAACAGAATTTTTGGAGCAGGATACCAGTATTGGACGGCGTAAGGTTGGCTCGGATAGTGTCACAATTACCGAGGACGTTCACCAGCAGCTTACCGATATCGCCGATATTCTCTGTATCGCCGCCGAGGTCGAGACCGCGAAGATTCATT
>CAIZDL010000217.1 GCA_903931735.1 uncultured Rhodospirillales bacterium | reverse complement strand
CCGGGTGATGCCGTTCTCGATTTTTCCCGGTATGCAACCGGAGCAAATTAAAAGTATTCTCAGCTTGGCGGAGGTCAAGGGCTATGTACTCGGCACGTTTGGCGCAGGCAACGCGCCAGAGGACGAGGCTTTCATCCAGATCTTGACCGATGCCGTCAGGGCGGGCAAAACCATTATCAACGTCACTCAGTGCATCGAGGGCAAGGTGGAGATGGGGCTCTACGCCGCCAGCTCCGGCTTGCAGACCGCAGGCGTCATTTCGGGCATGGACATGACGAAGGAAGCGGCGCTAACCAAGCTGATGTGGCTGCTGGCCAACGAGGTTGAAAGCGATGTGGCCGTCCAGGCGCAGATCGACCAGCGTGGCGAACAATCGGAAAGCCTGATCGATATCCGCTATGCGGGTAAGGGGCGAAAGGAGCACCCCGTCGACGGGGCCATCACCGTCTCCGCCCGGCCTGCCGGTTCGTTCCCTCGCGATGCCATCAACCGCGCCATTGTGCGTTTTACGGGTCTCGGCCTCTCTAACGCCAAACCGGGAGAGATCTTTTCTTTACCCCTCTTCATCAACATGCCGGGCGCCGACCACAAAACCGCCACCACCGGACCCCAGTGCGCCGGTGTTCTCGAAGGCGTGGTCGCCACCGACGGCAAGACTCTGCTAATCCGCGACATCACCGCCACTGTGCGCCGAGTCGTCGAACCCGGCCGACCGATCAACCTCACCCTCGTTCCACCGGAGGGCAAAGGGCTATGGTTCGCGGGCGCATATCTCAACCTGTTCACAGGTGGCGCATAGACTGGTCAATGGTCGAAGCAAAGGGCAAGTCTAGATATTTGCTGACGAAGGCGATGGAAGAGTCCGCTCCTGAAGCCGATCTCATCACCAACCTGGGTTTCGAATTTTGAAAGACTATCCCCCCGCTTTAGCGGGGGGATAGTGTGAGAGAGGCCGCGAAATTCCAAGTGAATTTCCAGGGCCGTTCCGATCGTTCGTCGTTAACTCGCGGGAACGATTTCTTTCTTCGTTTTCAACAGGGTCAGGACGATTAGCGCCGCGAACACAAGCAGACCGGCCGCAGTATAAAACGAGGTGATAAAATTACCAGACGAGGTTTTGAGCATCTCGGCCAGACGAACCAGCACCAGCCCGCCCACTCCCCAGGAAGTGAACAAACAGCCATAGTTGATGCCGAAATTCTTTAGGCCCCAGAGGTCCTTGGTGAAGGACGGGAAGAGGCAAAGATTCGCCCCATAATTAAAGCCAATGAAGGTGGCAAGGAGCACCAGCAGAAGCGGATTGGCTTGGCCGCTTGTTATGACGGTGGCCGCAAGCATCAGAGCCGCCTGGAACAACAAAACGATCAGCAGAGCATTCCGCCGGCCGATCTTGTCTGAAACAATGCCTGTGACAATACGCCCACCGGCGTTGCCAATCGCCATGACGGCCACGGCGATGAACGCACTCGTCCCCATGCTCGCTTTCGCCATGCCGGCGATGCTTCCGATCACCATCAAGCCGGCACCGGCGCTGATGAAAAAAGCGACCCAAAGGACATAGAAGTCCAAGGTCTTCAAAAGCTGAGACGGCGATAAATTAACCGTCGCAGTCGGAGCGGGAGCAGGTGACCCCACCGTCGCGACAAGAGCGACACCGCCGGGAACATATCCAGCAGGCGGGTTGCGGAGCATATTGGCCAAGCCGCACACGACGACAGTAAAGCCAATCCCGAAGAACAGCATGGTATGGGACAACCCATACGCGCTCAGAAGATAGGTTCCCAACGGCGCGATATAAATTGGCGCAAGGCCGAAACCGGCGACGACCGTCCCCGCGATCAGCCCGGTTTTCGATGGCGGGAACCATTTGAGAGCCGGAGGTGTGGCCGAAGAATAAGCAAAGCCCATTCCCATGCCGAACAGCACGCCGTATCCCAGAATCCACATGCCGTAACTATTGGTTTGCGAGCAGAGAATAAAACCGAGGCCCACCAACAAGCCGCCAAACATGGCCGTAAACCTGGGGCCGATTCTGTCCTGGATTTTGCCCCCGATGATCATGGCAAAGGCGAACATAAGACACGCCAAGGCATATGGATCATTGATGGAGACGATCTGCCAGTTAAACGCATCAGGCCCACCGCTCTTGACCGATTCAGTTATTGCCTGCTTGAAAATGCTCCAGGCATAAAGAATTCCAAGGGCGAGATTGATGGACATAGCTGAGAAAGTGACAACCCACCCTTTTACCGATGATGTTTGTTCCATTTTGCATCCTCTTGTTGCCGCGTTTATCTGGCGGCCATCGTTATTAGTCATTTCCTTGGGGAGCAAGCAATGCCAAGCAATGGAAGAATCTATCGTATGTCCGAACCCGATAAAAAACAGGGATCGTCAAACGATCGTGTCGTCATCCACCAACGTACCAACCTCGTGGAGCCGCCATGGCCTTACCGTAATCAGGTTCCCAATCCAGCACTATATCAGGCAAAATCCCAGGTCCAAAATTGAATCGGAAGCCATCAAACTGACGCCAAGCTGTTTCGGCTTTGCCCCGGAAAAATGGCGAGCCTGCTGATAAAACACTTGGGATCAGGGAGCCGATATGAGTGCAGAGTCAGTTAGAGATAGAACTCAAGGAACGCTCCGCAGTAGACACCTCGGATTCGGACAGAGCCACCAAAACGCCATGCACCTAGTGTTGTGACCGAAACGCTTCATTCCCAATGATCGTGTCTCGGGAACAACACGACATATAGAAAAAGCTAGGGTTCCTGGCCGGCGGGACGGAACAGTCCATATGGTTTTTAGCTTGTCGCCATTGGCGTCGTCTATGCGCTCCGAAGTCCGTTCATGGAACTGGGCATTCAGAAAGTGCGCGCGTTCCGACTGGTAGGCATCGGGATATTCCCGCACATCCCGCGCCAACGCGATTCTGTCGATCTTTGTTGCTGGCTTATTGTGCCTCCGGCGTGGCTCAAGCCGCTTCAGCCACAGCACAACCGTTGCAATGCAAACACAAAACTGTTCCGCAACTTTGGCAATTACAAGCTCTTCCTTCTCGCGAACGGCCAGAACCTCACTGCGAAAATCAAGGGAGCATCTCATCCTAACATTATAATCATTTATATGAGCTTGGCTATAACCCGGCCTCGATCGCCGGCAGCAACAGCGCCGTCCGGGCATCGAGAATCGGCAACACGGGTGCGTTCGATCACCTGGAACGATAGGCGGCGCTGACCGACCTGCCACGCCTGCCACCCTCGATGGTCTCGGGCTGACTGGTCACGTATGATCTCGGTGTGCCAGGAACGGCCGTGGGACGACCGCGCCTACCCACAACGCATCGTTGATCACCAATCCGGCGACCAATTTCAAGTCACAGACCCGGATAAAGTTGCAAGAACGAACCATCGCCGACCATGAGAACTATCAGGCAAGGATTCGGCCAGTTGAAGTAAATATTGAAATCGAGCCCGATCATATCCCTCCCCAGAATAATTCAGAGAAAGGGGGAAATTTTAGGGGATGGGCACGGTCCACTTACAATCAAGTGGCGAAGGGCGCGTCAGGATTAGCCATAGATGAGGACTTGTAACGATAAATGGGCGGATGAGCAACCCGAACGATTCGGATTACTCATCCCAAAAAAATCACAGCACAATCAAGACCCTTCACTCCCCCCTGATGAGGGAAATTTATACTGCCCTCAATCCACTCACCAGATATCGACCGGCGCCCCAACTGGCTTCACAGTTATTGCGACAGGATGAGCAGAAACGGGCTGTCGGTGACTGGTAGAAACAACCGCAGAATGGTGGATGGTCGACGTCACCGGTTCATGGTGAGTGGTCGAAACAACAGGTTGGTGATGGACAGTAGATGCCACCGGCTGACGATTAGGGGTCATCGAATCTCCTCCTCCTCTGACGAACGGACACAGTGCTAAACTTGACCGTATCCGGACCTTTTCCACTGTCATGTTTGCCAGGGATTCGGCACAGGCGATGAGAGCCGCGGCGCCCTCATTACCCCGGCCAGTGCCTCGGCCCGCTTGTGACAATTTGCCACACCATCCAGGGCAAATTGTCACACCAAAAAGCCCCGCGACATGGCAAACAGAACTCTCAATAGCGAAGCATCTTGGACGCGGGATATGGCTATTCACTGGCGCGATGAAATGTCAATCCTTGCCTATCCGGTTAACGCAGACACCCACTACATGTTGGGTGCGCCCAATCGCCGGAGTAGAGTTCAGCGTAGGTCGGCGCCTCAGCCCCGCCCGCGATCCCCAGCAATGAT
>CAIZDL010000216.1 GCA_903931735.1 uncultured Rhodospirillales bacterium | reverse complement strand
TTTTATCGATTTCAATTTTCTAATGGATATGAAATCAATGGTTGCCGCTTTATTGCATCATTATGCTTAATTTATATTTATAGAAATCGATAGAAACTGGGAATTTTCCGTTGTGAGTAAAAATAAGGCATCTGTTCGTTTGGTTTTCTTGTTGTCTGCCAATATTTACCGCTGCCGCCCCTCCCACTGGGCGCCCGGGCGCGTGGACGGCGGGCATTACCGGGCTTGGCGCGGGTTTTTTGTTTACAGTGGACATGGTGAGCGGCATAATTCGGGCAACAACGATGGTGGCGGCGTTTCACGCGCATTGGTTTTCGAGAGGTCGTCAGGGTAAGATGTTTAGAACGCCGAGTTTGAATTCAATAGCGAATACTCACCTGTTTGAGCCCTCTCTTGCTCCGATCGTGGTGGTGGTGTTGGTCATGACCGGGGACATGGCCGTTCTCGGGTTGATGGCCGCATTGACCGGGTGGTTGCGATTCGGAGATTTTGGCTTCCTGAACGACTATTTACCGTTTTTAATCATCACTACGGCAACGACAATGGCGTTGCTGCGGAGCTGGGGTCTTTATTCGCTCGATCGTTTGTCGGTTTTATTTCTCCAAGCCCGAGGGCTGCTCGCAGCCTTGGATATGGCCTTTATGTTGGTTGCCGGGCTGATTTTTATGACCAAGACCGGCGACGCCTACTCTCGCTTATGGGTCGGTGGCTGGTTTGTGGCCAGTTTGGTTGGAATGTTCATATCGCGCATTGCATGGAAGGCGGGTATCAAGCGAGCCCGGCGCAAAGGCGCCTTTCGCCGAAACGTGATCGTAATCGGCACGGTTGAGAGCAGCGTTCGCCTGATCCAATATTTTAACCGCGATCGGGTCGCACAGTTGCGGGTGGTTGGCGTCGTTCTTTTGTCGCCGGCAGAGGGACCAGACCACGCGAACGCAACCATAGCATCGGAGGTTCCGGTATTAGGGCATAGTGCAGATGATGTTAGCGCGGCGGTGCATAAAGCTAATATTGATCAGATAATTTTGGCGATGGACTGGGAAAATTTCATTGCTATCAAAGAATATGCAAAGAAGTTAGAGACGATCCCCGTTGATATTCAGTTGGCGCCGCCGACAACAGAGTATGCCGGCCATCAGGTGTGCTATCTCGATGACCTGCCGATGGTTACGCTGCTGCGGAGGCCGTTGTCAGAAGCGGCTCTCCTGGCAAAAAGTGCCATCGATAAAGTCGTTTCCCTGCTATTGCTGATCGCCCTTTCACCGGTGCTTCTTTTGGCCGCAGTGGCGATCAAACTTGATACGCGAGGGCCGATACTCTTCAAGCAGGAGCGGTATGGGTTCACCAATCGCATCTTCACTGTTTATAAGTTCCGCACCATGCACCATTTCCGCCCCCCGGAACACGATGTGCCTTCGGCGAAGCGGGATGATCCGCGGACGACGCGGGTTGGCCGGTGGTTGCGCCGCACCAGCATTGATGAGCTGCCGCAATTGCTCAATGTGCTCAAGGGTGACATGTCGTTGGTCGGGCCGCGGCCATTGGCGCGGGCCCATAACGAGAAATACCTCACAATGGTTGAGGGCTACCTCAATCGCCACAAGGTTCGGCCCGGCATGACCGGCTGGGCGCAAGTCAATGGCTTGCGGGGTGAAATAACCGACCTTCAAGGTCTGTCAGATCGCTTGGCTCACGACATATATTACGTCGAGCATTGGACATTTGGGCTCGATCTCAACATTTTAGCGCGAACTGTGCTTTGCCTTTGGGACAAGAACGCATATTGAGCCGGACTTGATGATCCGGCAGAGAGCTTGTCCTGAACGGTTACACGGCCTTGGCGGCGCGGGCGGCGCGTAACCGCACAAAATCATCGCCGGCGTGGTAGGAGGAGCGGGTTAGTGGCGTCGATGCGACCATATGGAAGCCCTTGGCACGCGCCTGAGCGGCGTAAGCTTCAAACTCTTCGGGTGTTGGAAAGCGATCGACGGCGGTATGTTTGGGCGTAGGTTGCAAATACTGCCCAATTGTTAAAAAATCAACGTCGGCGGCCCGCAGATCATCCATGACTTGGCCGATCTCGTCCGGGGTTTCGCCGAGCCCAACCATAATGCCAGACTTTGTGAAGAGCCCCGGCGACAGCTCTTTTGCTTTGGCGAGCAGGGCCAGCGACGTGAAGTAGCGCGCACCCGGCCGGATGGTGGGATAAAGCCGGGGCACGGTCTCTAGGTTATGGTTGAAAACGTCGGGGCCGGCGTCGACGACAATCTTGACCGCGCCCGGCTTCTTCATAAAGTCCGGGGTCAAAACCTCGATCGTGGTGCTGGGCGATGTTTTTCTGATCTGGCGAATCGTCTCGGCAAATTGGTTGGCGCCACCGTCGGGCAGGTCATCGCGATCGACCGATGTTACCACCACATGCCAGAGCCCAAGTTCGGCCACCGCTTCGGCAACGTGGCCGGGTTCGTTCTCGTCAACCGCGCCGGGACGCCCCGTGGCCACATTGCAAAAGGCGCACGCCCGGGTGCAGGTGGCGCCGAGAATCATAAAGGTCGCGTGGTGGTGCTTCCAGCATTCCCCAATGTTGGGGCACGCGGCTTCCTCACACACCGTATGGAGTTTGAGGCCGCGCATGAGCTTGAGCGTGTCTTGATATTCCCGCGAGACCGGCGCCTTGACCCTGATCCACGCCGGTTTGCGGGTCACCGGGTTGTCCGGCTTATTAACCTTCTCGGGGTGCCGCACGCGGGCAAGGGGGTCGGTGGTCGCCGTCATGGCTGCCTTCCAAATGTGTCAAGAACCGTTGCCATGACCATGGCAGCCTAAAAGAATCGTTCCGGAACCCGGATGATGTCGCCGGGGAGAACGTTTGCCTCTTGGCTGACCGGTTGTTCTTTCTTTGCGGCGTCACCTGCGCGCACCACCATCATCTCGTCTTTACGGGCGCGATAGGTAAAGCCCCCGGCCAGCGCCACGGCGTTCAAGACCGACATACCATTCACGAACGGGTAGCTCCCCGGCTTATTGACCTCGCCCAGAATAAAAAACGGCCGGTAGTTAAGCACTTCGATGCTCACCCGGGGGTTGACCAGATAGCGCCCGGCCAACCGGCTCGCGACGGCCACTTCTACTTCATGGAGGGTGCGTCCGCCAACCGGGGTTTGCCCAATCAGGGGAAGGGAGATCAACCCCCGGCCATCCACCTCGGACTCGCCGGAAAGATCGGGCTCGCCGAAAACCGTGATTTTCAGCCGATCCCCCGCGCCGAGGGTATAGGCCTTTTCCTCTGCCGTAGCGGGGCCGTTTGCGACGAGAATGGATCCGGTCACCATCACCATCAAGATCACGGAAAGCCAGATCACCCAAGGCTTCAACCACGAACGGTCTGCAATCATCGCCCCACCCCTCCCTGCATCTTGGTCAATGTACCCTGGTTAAAGGCATCTCGGCCGGGCGTGGCTTAGCCACGCGGACCGGCCCCGGTGCCGGATGGATGATCGTACCCGCAATTCGGTTTTATGGGAACAGGCTTATCCGCCGTGTCCCCCCTCTCCGTGCCCAGTTAGCTGGAAAGTGTCGGAGCGAGAAGGCCTCGGCGCCCTAATCGGCCGCTAAGTCGGGGGGGCATGAGGGGGCGGTTGGGGTCATATATTCAGCGGCCCCAGTTCAAAGTCGCTAATAAAACGGAAAAGAGCGGCCCAACCTTGATAGGCCAGGGCCGCTCTTTTCCGTCTTTAGAGTGAGCCCACGGCCTCAACCAGAAGCCGTGGGAGTCTCTTTACCCAAAGTGCCGGTTAGATCTTGCCGGTCAGCTTGAGAAACACGATGTGGGTCGGATAGCTGCTGTCAACCTGATTCGAGTTCTTCTTCGAATAGGAGTACTCGGGAACCAAAGCGAAGTAGCGGTTAATGTCGTACTCACCACCGACGGTCGCCTTCGGGGTGTAGTCCTTATTGCCCGTGCCCTGGTAGTCGTTCCGTGCGTAGCCGACCGAACCATAGACTATGGCAGAGCGCATCACTTCTTGCTCTAACCGCAGCGAAACGTTGGAGGCAACGTAGCCAGAGGCGCTGGTGGTGGTTTCTTCGATCGTCCGCGAGGCGTTCAGCTTCACGGAGGTCAACCCGGTCGGGTTCCACAGCAAAGAGCCGCCGAATCCAACGCCGCCAATGCTCTCGTACTGCGACCCGGTGTAGGTTTGCTTCATGTAGCCGGCGTAAACGCTGCCGGTAACCACGCCGCCGAGATCGAGGGAGGTGCCGAGGTTGACCCGGTAACCGGTTGAGTCGCGGCCGGTGCTCGCCGGGTCCTGATAGACACGGCGGTTATAGAGGGTTTCCAAGAACGGTGTCACGCCGGGAACCAGTTCATACGCCACCCGCGGCCCCGCTTCGTACTCGGTGCGGTTACGAATGGCGTTGTTCTTGGTCGTGCCGTCGTTCAGAGCTTGCCTATCCGGTTAACGCAGACACCCACTACATGTTGGGTGCGCCCAATCGCCGGAGTAGAGTTCAGCGTAGGTCGGCGCCTCAGCCCCGCCCGCGATCCCCAGCAATGATCTGAAGGCATTGAACGGGTAGAAG
>CAIZDL010000215.1 GCA_903931735.1 uncultured Rhodospirillales bacterium | reverse complement strand
GGCGTTGCTCAACATCCATCAACTTCGGGGCAGATGCATTCATCCCAGATCGCCATTTCCAACGCATTGCTGGCCAGACCAGCAACTTTCTATAAAATACTATACCTAGTGGGTGTCTGCGTCAACCGGATAGGCAGGATTCCTTCTTCTAACCTCCTATGGAGGACAAGAACAACGAGAGCAATGCCGGTCGAGCAATCATCCATCAGCCTTCTAACCTCCTATGGAGGACAAGAACTACGATCCGTTCATATGGGCGAGGGTGATTACATGCTTCTAACCTCCTATGGAGGACAAGAACTTCATCGCTCTCGACGACCGATATCGCCAGCCTAACCTTCTAACCTCCTATGGAGGACAAGAACAATCAAGCCATAGGATCATTGATGGCAACACCAATACTTCTAACCTCCTATGGAGGACAAGAACCTAGGGCATGGGTAGACGAGGCGCAGACAATCTCGCCTTCTAACCTCCTATGGAGGACAAGAACAGCTGCCGTCATCATCCCCAGGCAAGCAGTAGCGCTCTTCTAACCTCCTATGGAGGACAAGAACCACCCGCGCTTATATCCGCTCGCGCGGCTAATCATTCTTCTAACCTCCTATGGAGGACAAGAACCGGAGACCATGTTATCACCGTGCGCCGTTATCCTGACTTCTAACCTCCTATGGAGGACAAGAACCCTACCCGAGAAATACAAAACCCTCGCAGATGCTAAACTTCTAACCTCCTATGGAGGACAAGAACGCTCATATATGGCTCGGGGAATATCTAAAGAACTCTCTTCTAACCTCCTATGGAGGACAAGAACCATGATCGTCATGTCATATCGCAAATTCTTCTCTTGCTTCTAACCTCCTATGGAGGACAAGAACTGTGACAATACCGCCAACAGTCCCGTTTGCGATTTCTTCTAACCTCCTATGGAGGACAAGAACGGGCATCCAAGGTTGATGTGGCGCATGATGATGCCTCCTTCTAACCTCCTATGGAGGACAAGAACTGGAGCACGCGATCACCGAGCTATCTCGCACGATACACTTCTAACCTCCTATGGAGGACAAGAACAAATCGGCCGGGCATTGCGTCCTAAACCCGATGGTGCTTCTAACCTCCTATGGAGGACAAGAACCCCTACCTATCAATGGGTTGGGGGATTGTTGGCTTTGCGGGCGATGAAAAACGACCCGCAAAGCCAGAGAGGCGAGGTTCGATCCCCAGGGTTTTTTACAAGACTCACGATCGAACCTCACAAAATCTGGCTGTCGGACTTATGTCGGACATCGCTCGCCACCGTTGGCAGGCCCTCGGTCCGGCCGTCTTTTGACCAGAACGCCACATCGACGTTGTGACGGTTGACCGCCGAAATTTCAATAAGTTTGTCGCCGTCAACCATCAGTTTGTTGATCTCCCGGTGAAGCTTCTCAAGCGTTGACGGAGTGAGATCACCAAAAAATACAGAAAACTGCTCATGACCCAAATATCTGCTGAGCAATTTGCGGTAAATACCGGTACGCTTGGCGTTTACATCATAGGTCATGATGACAAACATATCTCACCTCTTGACACGGTAGGCATCAAATTCCTCAATGTCGAGGATATGTCGCTGGAGAGACAGCGCCGTTTGCCTCATGTGCGATCGGAGAGAGCGTTCCCCAGACACCTTATCGATGTGATGTGCAAACTGCTCCACGACGGCACGACGCCCCGCCTCAGTCAACAAGCAAACCCCATCGCGTTCGTCGAACCAGTTGTCGCAGACCATGTTCTTGCGAACCATCTTGAAGATCAGGCGATCGACAATGATCGGTTTGAACGGCTCGGACAGGTCAAGCGACAAAGACGACCGCGATGAGGAAGGGGCGTTGAGAACCGATAGTGTCTCGTCAAGAAGCGTCTTGGCGATCTCGTGGCGGACAGCGGCATAGGTCATGCCGTTGAGATAAGATAGCAGACAGTTAATCCTGTTGTTTGGTGGCCTTTTTACGCGGGGCGTAAAGGCAAGGTCTAAGTCTATGGCAGGCCATGCTTCATAGTAGGCCTTTCGAGACACCCCCTCAAGTCCCATCAGGGTTTCGGTGTCGGCAATCGTAGGTATTTTATCTTTCTGTGCAACAATAAAGCGAATCGGCTGCTTCAGCAACTCCGCTCCGCGGTAGGCGTGGTAACGAAGGTTCTCAATAATATTACTGATAGCCGCCGAGATAATCTCTTTGGCAACGGCCATTCGGCGGCTAGTATCAAGAACGAGCTTGGCTTGTCTCAACTTTATCTCCCCTGAACCTACCGAAGATGCCGGCTCAAAAGACCCCTTCCACCAGCCGTAATAGTCAAATACTGATACTCTTACCCCAGCAGTCCCGCAGAGGGACAGAAACTTGGTCGTCAGAGTGTCGTCTGATAATAGTACGATGTGATGAATTGACTCAATCGCAATCCTTTTCTTTATGCCCGCAGTTTTAACAAGAATCGTCTTGTCATCTTGCGATAGTTCAGCGTCTCCGCATATAAAAAGAGTTTCCATTGTTCACCTATCGATTCCGCAAAACTCTGCGTTGGAGCAGCCGGCGCAGGCCGCAATTACAGGCCCCGCCGGGACGGAGTTGGTCAGTTTAAGAAAACCGATGAGGTCGAGTGATTTATTGAGGCGATCAAGCCGCGGCTGATCTAGAGCATACTCAAAATAGCGGCGTTTCGAGGACACGTAAATGCTGATACCCCAGAGCGAGCCGGTAGCGACGGACAGCATTGCGGCATAGAAAAGGGCTTGATCCTCTGCCGCAAACAGGTGGGAAGCTGAGGGCTTTTCCTCAATAACGACGTGGCGATCCCAGTCCAACCGGTCTGGGCTAAGGCCGAGTAACCCTGTCGTTGACTGATCCCGCTGATGGCTATCGCCGTGCCGGATGGATCCCAAGCGGATGTGTTCGCTCCACTCGTTCATACTGGCACGGTGAAGGTGAAGCCAGCACCGTCGCGCACAGATCGCAGCATGCTGAAAGTCAAGGCCATTTACGTTCAGTAAATCACATCGGTCACAGAACGCCTGAACCGCCACCAGCATATTGGCTGTCCTCTATATAAGGAATAATGCCGGTTGTTTGGACGAGGCACATGGCCTTGTCCATCCCCTTCTTATTGCGGCTACCGGCTGCTTCTGCGTTCTTCTTGTGAGCCTTGATATAAAATTGTACTTCGCCCCGGCTGGCGTTAATGCTTTCACTTCCGCGATGGTACGGCAACGCCACATACCGTTTGTACTCTCTCCATCCGGTGTCGCGCTGTAGATAATCGGCAAACTTTCCTTCCAGAAGGACAATCGAGTTGCCCTCGGCATCGATTAGGGTGGGACACTCATCGAGAATTGGCGTCTTCGCCAGCCATGACTCCTGAACTTGGTAGCGTGTGCCGTCATCAGAGACAACCGTGATCGTCGGAGAGAAATTCCGGCATTGGCGTGCCTGGCTGGTGAATGCGGCCAGCCATGACCTCGCCCCTTCCACCGTGCCCGCGCTTTTCAGCCATCCCGCCATCAGCTCCGTCAGAGAGGGGGCCACCTCACGCAGCATAGCGGTTCTTTTGGGATTAAAAGCCGCAAGCCGGTCGATCAGCATGTGCCAGTAGAGGCCTGCGCAGAAGGCGGCCCGCATCGATAGGCGGTCGTAGAAGCCTTCCGGATGGCTGGGAACGTCTTCTCCAAGGTCTTGCAGCCCATCGGCGGCGAAGCGGGCGGGAATGCCGGCTTGGTCGGCCATGAAGGCGGTGAGAACGTCGATGGACACCCGACCGCCAGAGGCTTTGGCCCATTCAACCAGCCTGCCGAGCCAGACCCGTTCGCTCTGCATTTTGCTGGTTATGCGAACGATGACGCGTCCGGTAAGATCGCCGCGTGCCGTGCGTCCCAGGCGTTGCATGAAGGACATCGGCGTAAAGCCGGGGTCCATGATCATCAAGGTCAGGCCGGGGATGGTCACTCCGACTTCGACCGTCGAGGTGGTGGCGATCAACTTTTTGCCGGATAGACTGTGGTGGCGGCCGGAATGGGCAGTGTGTTCCTGCGCGTTCAGCGAGCTGTCAATTAGCTCGCACCCGTGATTGAGCAGGCTTTCCTGATCTTTGAGCAGCGTTTTGAGGGCATCGTAAAGAATGAGGGCACACTGGCCGTCGGGCAGCGCCTGAACGTCGGCTTTGGTCGCCTCGAAGATTTCGAGCAGGCTGTCAGCCATGACGAAGTCCACCGTCACGTCGCCATGTAGAGCACGTCCTCCTGACGGGGTTACCACCTCGCGGATGACGCCAATTTGGTAGTCAGGCACACCGAGGCATTTCAGCACCGGGGCCACATCGATTGGCGTGGCCGACAGCAGAGAGACTTTTGCTCTCACCGGGCCGGTGCCGTCGCGCCCCCAAGGGCCGTTGGAGGCGAGGCCAGCGCAGAGAGAGACCAAGCCGAAGCCGCGGGGCTGGATGAGGTGGGCTTCATCAAAGATAATGCGATCGAAGCAGGACATCAAGCTGTTGGGCCCGACGTCGCCGTTGCCGTGCTTAGGGTTGGCACCGAACAACAAACCAGAAAGGGTTTCGGGGGTGGTGACGATCAGTTCGCCCTTTTGCCCTCCCGCCAGCAACGGAAAGCGTTCTCGTCGCCACAGTCTGACGTCCTCGGTTTCGCCGGCTTCCAGCATGCGGGCGGCGGTATCGCCGTCCCAGCGTTGAATTTTGGCCTCGGCTACGGCAGGAGGCCAGCCATCGGCAATCAAATCTTCCCGGAAGGACGCGGCCAGGTTTTGGCCGAGGCGTTTGGTTGGTACGACAAACAGCACGCGTTCGTTGCGTTGGACGGCTTTGCGATAGACGTGGCTTTTGCCTGAACCGGTTGGGGCTATGACAGCTGTTACCGCTGGCATAGCGTCCATCTGGTCAGGCGAGCCGAGCAAGGCAGCCTGCATGGTCGAAAGCCCGGCAGCATCGCGAGAGACGCAATGTCGGGGGATCAGCATTGAGGCGATCAGTTCCATGTAGCAACCTCGGCCGCCGCTTCGGCGAGCCCCATAAGGGCCGTTATCTGTGTCTCGTAGTGCAGGTATCTGGCAACACCGAGGTGGCGGTCGAAAAGGAGGGCTGTGGCGGCGTTGAGACGAACCTTACTGGTGGTCGGGTCGCGCTCAATCAGCACCATGCCGGTGCGGTTGGAGCCGATGCGCACGACAATGCCGGATTTGCCGGAGACGGCGTCGTGGTCGAACGGGCTGGGTCCAAAGAGGGCTCCTCGGAACACCTGGCCGGAAGGAACTTCCTGAATGAGGAAGTATTCCTTGAAGTTACCGCTGTTGGCGGAGCGGCGGACCTTGTCGGGATAACCGCCCTCTTCGCCCAGACCAGAGCGGCGAGCGAGAGGTGGCAAGAGTTTGGCATCGTCTGCCATTAAAACCGAAGACCGCCAAGGAATGGCAGCGAGGTGGGCGCGGTAGTTTTTTGCTGGCAGGCGGCCGGCAGGGCTGAGCATACCTAGAGCGGCGGCCAGCGCAAAAGACACCGCCCGATCACCGATCATATCGGGGATGGTTGCAACGCCACCATTGATTGGCAGGTGGCCGTAATTGAACGGCGTCAGGGTGGTGGCCTTGATGGAAATGGTGTTCATCGCGATTCTCCCCTGACACCCCCTAGTAGAGGGTGTCAAGCACAGGCGGGACTACATCGGCGGTTGCGGTTCAGCCGTCGCAGATGCGGCGCTGGCCTTTATTGTGGACTTCTTGGGTTGGTCGCCGACGAACCAGAGATCGAACAGGCTGCCGACTTTGGCTTTGGCTCCGACATAGGACTGGCGAAGACTGTTGTCATCCTTGACCAGGCGGGTGATCAGGTCACTGCGCAGCTTTTCTGCATCAGCGTGCGGGATTGCAACCTCTTGATCGGGAGCAACGTATGCGTCGATTGCTGCGATAGCCACATCCACCTTCAGTATCTCAGGCAGATTACCAAGGTTGTCCACGATCTCGTAGGGAGAAGTCGAGGCGCGTTCGAGCTTCGATGCGTAAATTCCGACGAGGTGAGTACGGACATTAACGCCACTAATCGAAGTTTGACCGCCATAAGCACCAGCATCACCCAAGCAAAGCAGAAGGTGATTGAATGCCTCAATCGGCATGGTGCGGCCATTGGTGGTAATGACCTGAACCAACAGGGTGCCGGGGGTGATGAAATGACGTGTGAAGATGTTGGTACTGTTCTTCTTGGTTTCGGAATCAAAAAGCGTCCCGTCTTCGGAAGCCCGGTTGTGAAAGGTCTCTCCGACACAGACGTCCTTGTCCTGAAGGCTAAGGCCGTCTGAATAGAGTGCTGAGGCTTTTACCGGCCACACCTGATTTCCGCGGTTTACCGAATCGCCGAATACAAGGCTATTGAGGTCAAAGGCTTGAGATGGGGCGTCGCTTTCCTTCATCGCGTGTCGGTTCTGGGGGTAGGCACCGCCAACATTGAAGTGGCGCAGCAGTTTGAGGCCGTTGGCCCGTTCGTGGAACTTAAACTTGTTCGGCGTTGCCCTTACCCGGCAGGTTTCCCGGGTCATGATTGTTGTGGTTTCCGCTTCCGAGTTACGGAACACCGTGGGGGCAATGATTTCTCGGAGAGTGACAATTGTCACCGACCCCAGTAGTCGACGGGCCGGGTGGACATAGTCCTCCTTGCCGGTGCTACTGATGTCGGTGAGCGTGTTAATGTCGCCCAGGTACGGCTTGAGTGCGTCTATGAATGACATAAGTTATCTCCAGTTTTCAGGGTGATAAAGGATAAGAAGATTAGGTCAATTCCTCGGATGTGTTGCCTTTGTTATCCGCAAACTCAACCTCCTTCTTCTTAGGAGTAGCAGAGGGAGTTGTGGTAAAAGCCCAGAGGTATCCGTCGATAACTGCTTTCCGCTGGCTGGCGTTCACAGGACGCCCCTTCCAATCACCAAACCAGATTAGGTCAAGGAACCCCTCACCGAAGGCCCTAATGGCATCATGTATTTTCTGGTCCTCTGCACGGTTACATTTTGCAGCAAAGAATTTACCACTACCTTTATCCTTCCGGTTTGCTTCTGTATAGATTGCGCCACATATCATTGCAAGCAGGTCGTCACGATTTCTGGTACGATAGTTATCTTCAGCGATCTTAATTGCGGTCGTGATCAGAAATGTCTTTTCATTAGCTGAACTATCTAAGCTAGGTTTTTTCTGAACGGCAGAAGCTAGATGGGCGACAGGGACAATTGTTGAGTTACTCATCGTCTTGACCTCATTTGCAAGATAGCGGTCGATCTCGACCATGGTGTGAACGAAGCCGCCGGCGGTAACGGCACTACTGGCTGCATCTACCGCATCGCGGGCCGCTGCCCAGGCTCGACACCCGGCACTAAACCGCTTATTGGGTAGGCAGAAATTTTTGCCCACATCGACCATGCCAAGACCATCGGCCTTTCGCGGGTTCGCAATAGCTTCCAGCATGCGCAGCTTTTCTATGGCGGCTGGCAGTTCTTCAATCCTGAATCCAGTTTTGCCGAGTAGCGTCACGAGTTCGGCGTCCATTTGGTCACAGTAGAAAAACTCGCGGCGGGAAACCGGTAAACCGGAGAAAATGTGAACAGCTCTTCCAAATCGCCTGGCAGCTTCCATGGCGACCCGATAAAAACCAATCCTGCCAGGATCACCTGCAAAAGTCCGAGGCAGCTCCTCGAACCGACCGAGCGGGGTCGCGGTGAGATATGCCTCCATACCATTGACGGGGATTTTGTTCGGGTCGACCTTGGCACGGAGCATATCCCAGAAAGATAAATCCTTAGGCTGCACCCCAAGATCGTGAACAATCAGACTGAAGACACCGCTCACCGTCGGGCAGCAAACGCGGACCGGGATACCACCTTCTCGTCGGTTTTGGGTCCTGGCGATTTCGCTTCGTAGACGGTACTCAGCGTAAGAAACCGGAGAAATATGGACATCGGCTGCGCATTCCGACGATCGCGGGCAGTCAAACCAATCGATGGCGGGCAGCTGATCCGACGGATCGCGGGCAGCTGCGGGGTTGGGCAGTTTGGTTCATGCCGCCTCTCACTGGAGGTTGTATTGTAGGGGCCGAAGTGGC
>CAIZDL010000214.1 GCA_903931735.1 uncultured Rhodospirillales bacterium | reverse complement strand
GGCCACTTCGGCCCCTACAATACAACCTCCAGTGAGAGGCGGCATGAACCAAACTGCCCAACCCCGCAGCTGCCCGCGATCCGTCGGATCAGCTGCCCGCCATCGATTGGTTTGACTGCCCGCGATCGTCGGAATGCGCATACATTGAGTTCTGGACTTGAACGATGAGACAATCATGACAGCGAGCACATCTTCCGAAACAGAGCGCACTCTGACATCCGATATATCGGCCGCGCCACCTGTATCGCCGACTAAGGAGGGCGAATTGGGAAGGCTGAGCGACTTACCGGATTTCAGGACGCCTCCCGTTTCTGAGGTCGCATTGGGTATTCAGTTCGACCGGCTTCAGGAATTTCAACTCGTCCATGGGGGATTACTCTGGGAAAGATACCGCTCTGCATTTCCTCGGACAGAGGTTCACGAACCGATTGACCCAGCGTTCGAAACGTTTGGTGGGAGACAACAACCTCTGCAATTTCAGTTTCGCATCGCTCCGATGTCGTTAATTCCACGATTTTGGTATCTCAGCGAAGGCGGCAATGCAATTATTCAGGTTCAGCCCGATAGAATTGTTAGAAACTGGCGCAAAACAGCCCCTCTCGATTCCTATCCGAGATTTGAGGCGTTGAGAGGGGAGTTGGAGGGCAACGTCAACACTCTTTGCCAATTTGCAAAAGATGAGGGAATTGGCGAGATTGTCCCAAATCAATGTGAGTTGACTTACGTAAATGATATTGTGGTCGGCGATATTGGCGCTGATAGAACCGAGAATTTGTTTAAGGTGTGGCGGAACGTTGGCGATAATTTGTCGGGCTCTGTCGAAGATGTATCATTCCAATGGCGTTATATTATGCGCGACAAGGCCACGAACAACCCGATTGGGCGCCTTGTCGCGATCGCCATGCCTGCGCTGAGCCTCGAAGGTCGCCCCCTTATCCGGTTTACGCTCACCGCTCGTGGCGCGCCGGCAATAACAACACTCGACGGAGCGCTGGAATTCCTGGATACTGGCCGTGAGTATATCGTTCGGGCCTTTGCCGAACTGACCACGGACGAAATGCACGGGGTTTGGGGGCGAGAAATCTGATGTATTATCAAGAGACTATCGGCGGCTCCTACCAAGGCCTGCTGTCCACCTACGCTCGAAAGCCGGTGACGCAGACGGCATTGTCGCTTGGCCCGAGCGCCGGAGATGGCAGTGCTTGGGAGGCCGAGGTCGCAAATCGGCTTTCTCAGTTGCTGCAACTGCCGTCCGGCTGGGATGGCTATCGAGCCGCCCCGATCCGGCCCGGAGCCTGCGACTACGCGATATCGGTGCTTGCAAGGCTGATGGCTGCCGGCGGCCTTCCTACCCCGAGCATTGTTCCGCTCGCCTATGGGGCGGTTCAGATTGAATGGCACAGGAGAGGATGGAACATTGAGGTCGAGGTTGAAAGGCCTAATATGATCTCCGTGTTTGCTCGCAGCCTAACAAGCAACAAGGAATACTCATTCACAATCACAACCGATCTTAGCCCGCTGATCGGCATCGTCAACAATATTCGTGATTGATTTAGAGTGGCGCAATGGGTATTCCACCTCGCGATCATTTTGGCCGTGTTGTTCCCCACGACGATTGTGATTTAGGTGAGGATGACGGGGTAATTCGGAATATTCCGCTCAGCCAGATTGTCTATGACGAAAATATTCAGGGGCGCCGCATTTCAAGCGGAGCGTTCAGCGCAACCTCGGGTGATCCCGACAATGGCATGTCGGTTGATCTCGAAAATCTGATCGTCGCCGCAGGAAAGGCTCCTTCAGCAAACGTTCCCGAGGGCATGGGGGCCGTTCGTTTGCATGTTGGGCCGGTGAGGGGGGTGGGACTAAAAGTTGGCTCTGACCCCGACGACAGCAATCCATTTCATGGACAGGTTTGGGGGGTAAAAAAGCCCCTTCGTTCGAAATTGCACGATCTCGTGGTGGACTGGGTGGTTGCCGTTGACGGCGTTCGGATACGCTGACCGCACCCTCACGGCCGATCATAATGAGCACCACCCCCCTGATTTTCTATCAGAAGGTAGGGCTCATATCGTGAACAAATCGGCCGCACACGTTTCTTCTACGTTAAAATTTTTTGCCCCGTAAGTCATTGCTACATATAGTATATTTCAATCGTCTACACTACTACGAATCAGAAGGCTGGGAGTTCGAATCTCTCCGGGCGCGCCATTTTCTCAATAGGTTAGCGGATTTCGGGGCCGGCTTAGCCGGCCTTTTTCGTTTCGGGGTAACGGCTGGGGTAACAAACCGAGCTGGGTAGCGGTTACCCCGCCGCGACACCATGTCGCCGGCCCCAGATTCATTCCCGAGATTGTCGTCGCGGCTGTCGAGAATCCGTTACCCCGAACCCTCCGACACCTGATTCGAACGAAACGGCCCCCCTTTCGGTTCGCAGAGCTCCTTGCCCGGAGGATCGGTCGGCGGTATACCGGAAGCGTCAACAAGGGGGGCGACGACATGGCAACCGTGACTCACGACCTCATCGAACTGACCGGCCAGATCGTGGCGGCGTATGTGTCGCGGAACGTCATTCAGCCGTCCGACCTTCCGGCGCTGATCAGCACGATCCATCAGTCGCTGAAGATGCTTGGCCTGTCGCAGGAGGTCGCCGAAGCCCCCGCCGATCAGAAGCCCGCCGTGCCGGTCAGGAAGTCGGTCACCCCCGACGACATCATCTGCCTGGAGGACGGGAAGAAACTGAAGATGCTCAAGCGGCACCTGTCGTCGTCCTATGGCATGACGCCTGCGGAATACCGGGCGAAGTGGGGCTTGCCCGACGACTACCCGATGGTCGCTCCCAATTACGCCAAGGCGCGCTCTGATATTGCGCTGAAGTTGGGGTTGGGGCGGCGGTAAGCCGCTATCATTGATAGGTTGGTTTTTTCGATAACAGCCACCGCTCTGGACACAGCAGATCAAGGATTCTGGATTAGTGACGACGGCGATACGAGCCTGCCTGACCCGATTGCACGGCATGTTGTACGCCCTTAAAGGTATGCTCCCCCTGTTTAAGAACATCGGGCCAATCAAAATATGAAGGAGCAAGCTGCGCTCTCCCCCAAACAGCCGACAGATAATCCCGAAAGAGGCACGCCCGCCGCAATCGCACATTTATATAAAATTGCTCCACATCAAGACTCATTGCCTCTGTTATAATTTCATCAAAAATTGGGGTGTCAAAGCACATAGCCTCAATGTATGCAAACGTTCCAATCCATCTTTTTATATGATACGCACCTATGCTTGTTATGCGAAATCCAGCTGGCATCTCTCCAGCAAATCCCGATACAACTTCCTCAAATATGACGCGCTCTGTTGTCTCGATAAGCTTCCGATTTGTTAATTGACGAAGAGACGTCTCAATTTGAGGCGGGCTATAATGCCATTTTGCCATTTCCAACAAAACATCACTTGTTCGCGTAAAGAAATTTTTATCTTTAGGCGAAGCATCTGATAGCAAATATGACACGATCATCGATGACAAAAAATGCTCTCTTTCGTCAGGAAATCTGACCTCAAAAAGGTTCATGGCAAGCGATGATCCTGGGTTATAGTGAGAACAATCACCCAATATAGCAGACTTCGAAAATTCATGGATAGGTATAATATAATCCCCATCACTCATCATTATTCTAACAATTTTTTCTGCATCGACATTTGGACTTCCAATAAATCTTGTCATAAATTCCACAGACGTTCTAATATTTCCCCCAGTTATATTCGATAATATCTCCTGAAGATCGCGATTCCGAGTTACTGAATTTATCAGAGCTTTCAAGAACATTGCCATACTCTGAATGTGCAGGCGCACATTCTTAAGGAATTGCACAGGGATTTTTCCCTCAGCCAGCTTAAGGGCAAAGACTAACCGCTTTTCAAGCACCTGCTCAGGACGAGGCGGTAATATTGTAAGAACCTTATGGGGATATGCGGAAAGAGTCCCCGCGCGCTTGGATAAAAAGAACGTCTGTGGTCGGACCGCAATAAATACAATTGCATTCCAGTTCTGTGCAATGTCCTGGGCAATTAAGAATGCGCCCTGCTGCACATCAGTGTCGCGCTGATCAGTATTATCAATGATAATGATGATCTGGCGCTTTCTAGCGTTTGCGACATGCTCTATTGAACGCCTCAGGTGGTCAGGTTTATCAGCTATTAATCAGCTATCATTCCCTCCATCTTTTCGTCAAGCTTGCCCTTATTGCTCTTGTAAACACGGGCCACAAAGCTACTGCGAAAACGCTTTATATCAAGATCATATATACCGCGAACAAAGCTCTGCTCTTCTGTATCAACTTCGTATTTTTCCAACAATTGCTTTTTGATGTCAGAAAGAATAAAATCTCTAAATTACTACTGAGAGTCGCCTTTGCGCCAAGATCTATGTAGATTGTGATTGCCCTATCAAATTCTCCTGGCGCACGCACATACATCAGGTCTTCAAGAAATGACGTCTTTCCAACACCTACATCACCCAAAATTACTATCGGCCTTCGCGCCAATGCCTCTATCATAATTTGCTGATGAAGTTCTCCATGAGGTGAAGATGCAGGGACAGCCGGTTCAAGCGCGGGCGTCGCCTCAGATGAAGGGAATAGAGATGCATATCTAGCCTCTAGAATTTGTTGGCTTATTAGAGCATCTCGACTCAACGCACCTGTATCGCAGTAGCACTCATTATAAAACTGCTTCTTCATTTCTGATGAGTTTGGAATATCTTCAAGAAGCAGGTCTGCAAGGCCGCTCAAATTTGATTGAAGTTCAGTTTTATATCGAAATGTAGGGAATCGAAGAAGGGAAGATGATAGTTTTTTGGTATATTCGCCGTTGTTCCGGTGTCCAGCAGGCGAAAAAGTCTGCGCTCGGCTATGCCATCCGGTGACAAACATTGCCAGACTTGTGAAAATTCGTTAGTCAAAATATTGAGATTCGGAATAACGAGTGCTCGGCCTTTAGCCCAAGGCTGACCAACTCGTTGAGCAATAAAGGCAATAATTTGGGACCCATTACAGACGACAGCAAATTCAGACCCTACGGCGCTACAATAGCGCTGCACTTGCATCATTGCAGTTTTTGCAGAAGCGCTTACTGAAAATATGCCTGCAATCGATCTCACCAGAGAATTATGTGCGTCAGCCGGAAAATCAAAATGAACCCCAGCGCGCTTAGCCTCCCAAACAACTCGAACCGGGGTTCCAAGACTGTAATCGAGAAAGTCACCATTCTCATGTGCCTCTGGATGGATGTCAGGCATTCTCCAGCCGAGACAGTACTTAATAAACTCGTCTACAAATTGAAATCTTGTCTCAGTCTCATTCCATAATGACATATAGCCTGGCATGGCCGCTATTATAGATTGCAGCTTTGACTTTCCCTGATGGAGCTCAACCGTTCCGATCATTTGCCACAGCCTTTAAATGCTGAGATTTCTTCGTCATCGACTTGCCGACTTTACCAGCCAGATCAATTCGCAGCAACCGCTGTGAAGCCAGGGGAAGAAGATGGCGGGCAGCACCAGACTGTGACGGGCTATGCGCCTGAGGAACCCTTGACGGTCAGCAGCGGTTCCGTCATCGGGTTCGATGCGGCTCCCGCCCCTCTCCATACGGCCGGCAAAGCCCCTGAGCGCCAGGGCGGCAGACTGAACCCCGAACGCGAACCGGCGCATTCGTTCCCCTCCTCGCTGATGCGGATCGTTGAACAGAATGGGATAGAGCGTTCAGGGGTTCAGAACGTCCCACATCCTGGCTGGCTCCAAAGCGGCGAACCGTTTGCAGCGGAGGGAGTGGTCTCACTGCCTCCGATATCCTCCAAACCCCAATGATCGCGCGCCCTCGTTTCGGCTCTACGGTATGATCACCAGCAGCGACTCCCTAGAACTGGTCGCTAACGTCCTGTTCGGGCCGGAAGGGGAATGGCGGGTTTGGGAGGGGGGGCTCTGCCGGATGAGATGGCGCGATGGTCGCTGACCACGCTATGGGGGAAGGTGGTGAAGATCGGCGCGAAGGTGATCGCGCATGCCCACTACACCGTCATCCAGATGGCCGAAGTGGCAGTGCGGCGCGATCTGTTCCGAGACCTGCTGGAACGAATCGGCCGCCTCCGGCCACGGCCTCTCTCGCCGTGTTGACGGCAACCGGGTGAAGCGACGAAGGCCCCCGACAGTCGAAGTGCGTCCGCCGTGTTGCGGAATGGCACGCCAACAGGTCAAAGGCGGATCGTCAGGCCTAGAAAGCCCCCGAAAAGCGACGCCTCGACCGCCAAATCGGACGGGTGGCCTTCCCGCACGCCTCCGGCGCCGCTATCCTGCGTCTTTGGAAGAGCGGATGGGCCGCCCATCTGGGAAATGTCGGCTAACATAACAGGCATTACAGCCCAGATGTTCACTTTATGTCTCGGGAAATCCCTTGTGTTATGGGGGCGGCCATGTCAGGGCTTGGGGTGCTCATTGTCATTCCAGCAATTGTTACCATATTCATCATAGCCATATTAACGCCATTCTTAAGCGTGTGCGCTATAATATCGGTTGCGACCGCCATTTATCACATATCCATTTTGGATGTGAAGATTGCTAATCTGCAATCAATATTTCAGCTTGGCGCAGCTCTCTGCATTGCCCTTACCGCCGCTTCACCGCAGATTATTGGATTCTTGTGGTATCCATCCAGACGGATCGATACACTACTAGATGCTATCAATGCGCTGCATAGTTCATCACCCAACAGTCCCGCAGCGACCTGCATGGCAAAAAAGATTGAGATACTAGACAAGCTGAAAAACTATATCCCCCTGGAGGTCGATAATATTTATTCCGGCAGCCCACATCATATCGTCCTATATGGTGCGCTCTCTGCGCTGAACATAGCTCTATTAATTGGAGCGTCTATTTTTGATTTCAACATATCAATTTTGGTGGCAATCGGGCTGTCGATGTTATCAATTGCGCCGCCGTTGGCCGTTCCGCTGTTAATTGGCCCAAAGCTTTTGCGACTCGGAGCATTTATTGAAGAAATTCTCCGCTCGGTACGATACATGCAAGACTGCGACCATCATGAAAAAGATAGGCTAAGACGTATTCTTGTGGACCTTACGGTCCAACACATGGGCGCCTACGACAGGTTTGTTGGCCGGTGACGCAACATAGACGGCGGCACCGGCCAAGCCTTCGAGCGCACCAAAAGTTTGACTAACTGTGGATTACGGTGACACTGCACTTAACTGTGGTGTCCGCTGTCGGAGACTGGTGCATATCCACGGAATGTCCGCCATGGGCGCTTTTAAGAAATTGACACAGGAATCAATTCTTTCGCGCCAGGAGGCCCAAACCTCATGATCACGCCCGGCTCGGCCATGATCATGTTGCGTTGACCGAGCGGCGAAGAGAGGGGGCTGGAAATGGGGTAGAATGTTCTGGAACTCAGAACGTCCGCCACAGCCTCCCGGCTATCGCCTGCTCCTCGTCACCAACCGCATCGGCATAGATTTCCGTGGTGCTCAACCGGGAGTGCCCAAGCCACTTCCTCACAAAGTTGATCGGCACGCCAGATTGCAGGGCGCCAACGGCGAACGCATGGCGCAATCCCTTGGGGCTGGCTTGGGTGCCCGAAATGCCGGCCGTCTCCATACACTCCTTCACCCGAGTCCAGGCTGTGGTGCGGCACCAGTTCCAGAGCGGCACCTGAGCGGCGGCGGCGGCGTCTTTCCGCGCCGCAGTGATGTTGTGCACCCGCTCCAATTCCGCTATCAGCTCCGGCGGAATCGGCACCGCCCGCCACACGCCTTGCCGCCGCTTCTTCAAGCATTCGATCATCGCCAGCCGCGCGTGGGTATCAATTCGCTTGGGCGTCAGCGCCAGCACCTCCGAGAGGCGGGCGCCGGTATATGCCAGCGCGGCACATAGGGTTTGGACATTATCAGGCATGGCCTCAGCCGCCTTCAGAAAGGCGGTGCGCTCAGCAACCGTCAAATACTTACGGTTGCCATTGTGATCATATAGCAGCGACATATTGATATTCCCTCTGCGTTCCGTGGAACGCAGAGAGTAGGTCTGGAATAAATAGGCGTTGACCCGTTGAACAGAATATCCCATTCTGTTCAATTTTCCAACATTTGCCTGTTGCTGATAGGGGGTTGTGTTATCCGCACAGCCGCAGGAATGGGGCTTGCACTTGATCAAGATCATTCTTGTCCAATGAGCCAAGCTTCGAATATAGCTGGCGGAAATCGATGACCCTCGTTTGATGCTTGCCTATCCGGTTAACGCAGACACCCACTACATGTTGGGTGCGCCCAATCGCCGGAGTAGAGTTCAGCGTAGGTCGGCGCCTCAGCCCCGCCCGCGATCCCCAGCAATGATCTGAAGGCATTGAACGGGTAG
>CAIZDL010000213.1 GCA_903931735.1 uncultured Rhodospirillales bacterium | reverse complement strand
GGCCACTTCGGCCCCTACAATACAACCTCCAGTGAGAGGCGGCATGAACCAAACTGCCCAACCCCGCAGCTGCCCGCGATCCGTCGGATCAGCTGCCCGCCATCGATTGGTTTGACTGCCCGCGATCGTCGGAATGCGCATGTGATGGCTAAATTAGCCTCAGGGGATGTTCGCGGACGCATAACGGGCGCTTATGAAGGTGATTTACGCGCACTTAAGGGAAACGTCAATCGCAGTCTTGACGCTCTTGTGACGCTGCTGGATGAAATTTCTGCTTTTGCCATAGCGATGGCCGATGGAAATCTCACTCGTTCCATTGAGGGGTCTTATCAGGGAGACTTCGCTGCCATCAAAGTCAATCTAAATCAAGCTGTAAATCAGTTGCGATCAGTTTTGAGAAAAGTCAGCGCATCAACAGAAGATGTTGCCTGCTCCGCTACCCAAACAACGGCAGCTGCGATTGATGTTTCGCGTCATGCCGCCAACCAGATGACCACTCTTAGTGAAGTTTCTAGCGCCATCGAACAGACTGTCACCGCTATTGCTGAGATTGCCCGAAGCGCTGAAAGGAGTAGCACTCTCGGGAGAAACACCGCAATTACGGCTAAGGATGGACAAATAAAACTTAACTATTTAACGGATGCTGTCGACAGCATCGCATCCAAGAATACACGTATCAGCCAGATTAGCGACTTGATCGCCAGTATTGCTGACAAGACTTACGTGTTAGCCCTCAATGCGGGACTGGAGGCCGTGCGGGAGGGAGAACATGGGCGTGGCTTTGGGCTAATTGCCAACAAAATCACCGTGCTTGCTGAAGATGTGGCACAGGCAACTCGTAATATCAGGGGACTGGTGGACGAAACAACAGAAAGCATTCGGACGGGTGTGGCAGTTGCCGGAGAAGCTCGCTCTTCAATCACCAAAATTGTTGAGGTATCACAAGAAAGCAGCGTAACCTCTCAATCCATCGCTGCCGCTATTGAAGAACAAAATGCAATGGCACAGGTTCTAAAGGAGCAGGTTTTGCATTTACAGATGGTTGGACAAACCACGGCTGGTGCCGCAGAGGAAATTTCAGCAACAATGAACGCGCTAACCACGATGGCAAGAGAGCTTAGAGCCGAAACAGATCGCATCCGGACAGCTTGAGGATAGTGTTTATGAATAAAACTTTTCGCGATGTTCTAAGTAAACTTGTTGCGCCACTTCTGATATGCGTCACAATTTTCACGTTTTTCTATCTTGGGGGAGATGGTTACCAGGCTTTTGGCCTTGCAGCGGTCGATAGTACACGCAAGGCTTTGAAATATGTTCTTGGCGTAGCCGCTTTCCTTTCGCTCGCAGTGCTTGCCCAGCGCATCATTCGTTATGTCATTTTCGACGGGATCATCGCTTCGGCAACGGGCGCGCCTGTCCCTAAGTTGTTGAGCCAGATTTCCGGTCTTGTCATCTTTGTTATTGCCACATCTGCGTGTGCAGGCATCGTTTTCGACCAGGATTTGACTGTACTGTGGGCGGCTTCTGGGGTTGCCGGTCTTGTCCTCGGCATGGCGCTGAAGGAACTGCTTCAGGACGTTTTTGCAGGTATTGCTCTAAACATAGACCGCGCGGTGCGAATTGGTGAATATATCCAGTTGCACAAGGCCGGGGATATGAAAATTAAGGGGCAACTTCTAGAGATCAGCTGGCGAACGACCCGTATTAAAGATCTAATGGGGGATGTTGTCATACTCCCGAATAGTAAGTTTAGCTCTTGTACCATTACAAATTTTAGCCAGCCAGAACCCTTTAGCTATCGCTTGGTTACAGTGGTTTTAGACGCGAGCGTTCCTGAAACCCGCGCCATGCGAATTCTTCAGGCCGCGGCTCTTGAAGCTATGACAAAGTTAATCGGCGCATCGACCCATGTGCCCTGGGTTGAAGTCAATGCGATAAAACTTGATGGTGTCGAATACAACATCTATTTTAAGGCTGCTTGGAAATATCTTAATGATGTACCACCTTGTATTCTCCAGAATGTCTTATCACATCTGGCTTTGTCTGGATTACAGCCTGCAACATCAAAAATAGAGGTATCCAATGCCGGAAATTCAGGCCGTATACAACGCGCCGACTCAGACCGTCTTGTCGAACTTCTGAAAGGCATTCTGTTATTCAAGGATATCGAACTGCGCGACCTAACCAGACTCTGCGAACTCGCTACGTTGCGCATCGAACCTGCGAACAAGGTAATCATTCAGGCTGGCGAAGCGGGTACAGTGTTATATTTGGTTCTAGAAGGACTGTTATCGGCTGAGGCAACGCGGCGAAGCGGCACACGGACCCAGTTGCCCCCAATGCTGCGTCCTGGTGATATTTTCGACGCCTCGGTGGTCCTCTTGGGGGCAGCGCACGGCAGTACGATTCGCACACGGACCGCGACATTATTATGTGAGCTTGAGTATGAAACATTGCAGAATATTTTCCAGTCTAGCCCTTCAACTCTTTCTCAGGTCGGACGCAATCTTTCTGATCATTACATGCCACACTCAAACAGCCCTGGTGATGATCAGACAGAAACAATACTGCGCCAAATGCGACACCTATTTCCGACCACAGGACCGAATGGGAATACAAGATCTCTGAATCTTGCCCAAAAGCCACAGCAGGGGGCATGATTATGAGCAGCGCGCTTTCTCCTACCCCCGTGCCGACTTGATCAGCTAGAGTGAAAATTATCTGATTTTTGGCAACGTATTTGGTTTGGGCGACCGCGACACAGATACACTCTTACTCATGATTGGTAAGAACTTCGTCCCGAGACAGGTCGAACCATTATTTTGCGGTATTCCTGCGGAACCCCGTATACTATGCGGAATGTGAGGTTTTAATACTGATCAACGTTGAGTATTCGTTCACAGCGCAACGGCTCCTGCGAGTAGATCCTATCGATCTGTCTGCGGCACATCGCAGCCCCCCTTGTTTCATGTTTGGAATGCCCAAGACAAAATACTGGGTGGTTTGCTCCGTTCCTGCTCTGTGGTCCGAAAATGTCGTTAGATATCGAGTGTAGCCCCACTTTTCATAGCTCGGGGGAGTTAAGCGGCGCTCGCGTACGGGGAAAAATATCAAGTCATAACCGTTAATTCAAACTGCATTGCCAGGGCAAATAGTTACGGCCAATCTCAGTCGTGCGCCACACGCCCATTCCATGGTTAATGGTCATAACGAAAATGTGTTGCTTAATTTAAATTTTTATGCTTTTTAATTCTCCAGAGTGGGTCGGCAAGGCGTAAGCCCCACCCGAACAGCTTACGTCGTTGTGATTAGGCCGCTCTATTTTTACGGATGTGTGATGAGTTTCATGTACATTATTCCTAGACAGCGCACCCGAGAGAACCAATCGAGCGGCCTCGGGTTGCCAGTTGGGCAAGACGACCGGTAGCCAAGGCATGGAACCGCAGTCCTCCCGAAGCAACCGCCTTCTTCTGGTCGAGGACGCTTGCGGCGATGCCCGCGCGGTCGAGAGTTGCCTGCGCGACTCTGCCTCCGAACGTTACGAGATAACCCTGGCGACCACGCTAGAGCAGGCCATCGCGACACTTGGCCGGGGCGAAACCGACATCGCCTTGCTCGATCTCACCCTCCCCGACAGTGCCGGACTTGATACTTTGACCCGGTTCCATGCCGTAGCCATGGGGGTGCCCATCGTCGTGCTAACCGGATTAGACGACAACGGTCTGGCCCTGCGCTGCATCGCCGCCGGGGCTCAGGACTATCTGAGCAAGTCCGAGATGACCCCGAGCAATCTCCAGCGGGTGCTTGGCTACGCGCTGAGCAGAGTGCGCGAAGGGCAGTTGCAGGCGTTGCGGGTCATGCTCCAGAGCTGCCAGCCCTTGTCGTCGGAGCAGATAAGCACGCCGGTTACCCGCGCCATGGCCGGAATTGGTCCGATTAAAGATCGGAGCCCAGAAACGTTTCGCGAGCTTCAAAACGCCTACCGCAAGCTTCTAGAAGAGTATATGGAGCACCTGCTGGTCAAAAAGGAAAAGCCTCGCGATAGCATGGAAATTCTTGCGACGCGGCTGGGCGACCTTGGCGCCACGCCACGCGACTTGATCGATGTCCATATGAGTGCACTTGATGTAGCGTCACGGACTCTCAAACAGTCCCGCGTTCCTTCGTTCGCCTCCGATGGCCGGTTATTCGCGCTCGAAATGATGGGGTTGCTGGTCGAGTATTACCGTCTTAGTTTCCGACGGCTTTTCCCGAAAAGAGTATTATAATGAAATACACGTTACGTCTCTATATCACCGGGAATACGTTGGCGTCTCAGCACGCGGTAAATAACCTGGGCTTGTTGTGCAATGACGAGTTAAATGGTTTGTGCGATGTCGAGATTATCGACATTTTGGAAAACCCGCAACTGGCTGAGGAAGAAAAGATATTGGCGACTCCAACCCTGGTCAAACGCATCCCCGCTCCGGTGCGCAAGGTCATCGGTGACTTGAGCCATCGGAACAAGGTGCTGCTTGGCCTGGGGCTGGACGCCCATGTCCGGAATTAAAGCGGCGTGCACGAGAAAGGACTTTAAATTATGACCACTCTTCTTCAGCCCGGGATGACGGTCCCCAAGGTCCCCGTGGGCATTGCCGGATTCGACCAGATTTCCTATGGCGGGCTTCCCAAGGGGCGCACGACCCTGCTCGCTGGCACTGCCGGTAGCGGCAAGACCATTTTTGCACTCCAGTTTTTGATCAACGGCCTGCGCGCTTACAACGAAAATGGCGTGAT
>CAIZDL010000212.1 GCA_903931735.1 uncultured Rhodospirillales bacterium | reverse complement strand
GCGTTGCTCAACATCCATCAACTTCGGGGCAGATGCATTCATCCCAGATCGCCATTTCCAACGCATTGCTGGCCAGACCAGCAACTTTCTATAAAATACTATACCTAGTGGGTGTCTGCGTCAACCGGATAGGCAGGGATTAGACAAACCCCCACACTAAAAAATGTTGGGGTGATTTTGGTTTTGGCCAATGACCGGGGTGGGATTGTCGAAGCCGCGCGTAAAATGGGATCATGTGACTGTATCATTCGGCCCTTTCGTCGAAGCGATCTGATCAGGCGAATTTCATCCATAACCAATAAAGGTGTTGAACAGAAATGGGGCGAGCTTTCGCTCATTCAACAAAAGGTTCTGAGCAAATCGCTTGACGTTATCCACAGTGTATCCGATGCCCTTGAAGATGGATCGCCGATATCCGATGTGGCGCTGGCCGAAGCCTCGACCTCATTGGTTTATGCAGTTTCTAACAATGATTTCAAGCCAGTCTTGAGGGGGCTTCGTAATCACGATAATTATACCTATGTTCATAGCGTGCGCGTCGCAACTTTGCTGACCTTGCTCGGTAAAACAATCGGATTGAAACAATCCGATCTGACATTGATGGCCAGCTGCGGTTTGCTTCACGATGTTGGGAAAATGACGATCGCTCACGATGTTTTGAACAAGGCCGGGAAGCTCACTCCAACCGAGTGGCTGACGATGCAGGGGCATGTCGAGGCTTCCGTCCGGTGCCTGAGCGCAACGGGAGGCATCCACCGTGTCATCATCTCGATCGCAGAGCAGCATCATGAAAAACTAGACGGTTCGGGCTACCCGAAAGGGTTGTCCGGCAGCGCTATCAACGAGTTGTCCCGCATGTCGGCAATTGCCGATGTCTTTAGCGCTCTGACCGACGTTCGCGTTTATAAACCGGCGATGAAGGCGGAAAAAGCCTTGGCGATCATGAGCGAGGACATGGCCCGCCACATCGATCAGTATCTTCTGGCGAGTTTCGGCTCCTTGATGCTGGATATTGGACGCGACGAAGAGAGTGCAGATACCGATGATTGACCGCGCGAAAATGCGGGTCCACCGGATCGCCCGTATGAAGCGAGCCAAGCCACCGGTCGTGTCAAAAGCGGTTGAAAACGACGTGAATCTGGTTCTCGACCGCCACGAAGCCTTTCTGAAAAGAAGGGTCGGCGGTCTCCGGGCCATGCTGAAGTTTCGCGACCTCTCCTATCTGGATTTTTCGGGGCGGGACTTGTCGGATAGCGACCTCACCGGCGCCAGCCTATTCGGCTGCAACCTGAGCGGTACCAAGTTTCGCAACGCCAATCTGTTCGCCATCGATCTGCGCTCGGCGATCATGGAGAAAACCGATTTTCACCGCGCTGATCTGCGCGGCGCGATCCTGTGCGGTGCCCGGTTGGACGGCGCCATCCTCACCGAAGCCGATCTGCGCTGCGGCGAGATGATGCAACACGGGTTGGGCGGCGAACTGGTGAGCCTGAAGCACCGGACCGGCCACGCGGACATGAACGCCGCCTCGGCCCAGCGCACCGACATGAGCCGGGCCAAGATGAGCAATTCCTTCATCCGCCAAACCGATTTCACGGACGCCATTCTGCGCAACGTTCGTTTTTGCCGCGCCGACCTCAGTCACTCGAACTTCACCGGTGCCACTCTTGAGGGGGCCGATCTCACCGAAGCCAACCTTCAAGGCGCCATCCTCCACGGCGCCATCCTATCCAATAGCTGTCTGATGAACACCAACTTGCGCGACGCGGATCTGGGTGGGGTGGTGCTGGACTCGGTTGATCTCTCGGACGCCGACCTCACCAACGCTGCCGTCGCCCGCCGCATTGAAAACCTCAGCGCCAGCATCCGTGACATTATCTCCGCCCATTTCGAATGGATACAAACCAGCGGCCGGGACGGTAAACGGGTGAACCTCTCGAAGACCGACCTCGGTGGCGAGGATTTCAGCTCGCTCAACCTCTCGGCCGGCGACTTTAGCTATGCGATCATGACGAGCGTTAAACTGGTCAAGTCGTGCCTCGCGATGGCGGACATGTCGTTCGTCGATTTCCGAGGGGCCGACCTTAGCCATTGCGATTTGCGCGGCGCCAATCTGCGCCGGACAACGCTCAACGGCGCCAAGCTGCAAGGCGCGAGGCTTTCTCCCATGGCGCTTAGCGCGTCGACTCGCGCCCAATGGCCGGTGAACCTGGAAAACGCCCGTCTGCGCAACGCCAATCTCACCGGTGCCGATCTGCGACAGGCGAAACTGTCCCTGTGTGACTTCACTCACGCCGATTTGCGTGAGGCCGACTTGCGCGGAGCCACACTCAAGGGCGCCACCCTCACCCACGCCAGCCTCCAGGGAGCCCGGCTTGAGGACGCCGACCTTGACGGAGTGATCGACCTGAAATTGTGAGAAGCGCCGAAGGGCGGCCCCGGCGTCGGATCACTTCGGGCGTTTTGGGGGTTTGGGCTGGGCTTCCACGGCGGCCAGCTTTTCTGCCAGCGGTGATGTGGGAAACATCTCCCGAACGTAGCGGAACATCGCCGTGTCGGTATCGGCGATATGGTGTCTGGTCAATTTCCGGTACAACTCCTTAACCTCGTCATAAACATCGTCGCCACTCTCGAACGCGGCCTTGAGGCGGTCGAGCGCATCCATGAACTGGAGATGAAAATGTTTGTGAACGTCATATCCAGGATAGCGAACGGATAACATAAACTTTTCTTCATTCTCGAAGTGAAATTTGAAATACATTGTATAAATGCGGAGAATTTTGCGCAGTGTGTTTCTGCGGACTTTCATATTGTAAGCAATAAGAATCTCATGCCCGAGCCGCTTGATCATGCTGTGCTCTTGCTCGCACTGCTTGATGAAGTCTTCGGGCGACAGGCTCATGCCTCTGAGCATACGCTCTTGCAAAAGCTCCTCGATTGCCTTCGCAACCACCCCGCGCAGCTCTTCCGGCTCCCACGGCTTGGTCATGTAGCGATAGAGGCCGGCTTCGTTGACGCATTTCACCAGCGTTTCCATGTCGGAATAGCCGGTTAGCAAGATGCGGACCACCTCGGGCTGGCAGGTGCGTGCCGCCGCGAGCACCTGATCGCCGGTGACATCGGGCATCCGCTGGTCGCAGATAATAAGATCGACACGGATGCGCCCCAAAATTTCCAGAGCCTCGCGGCCGCCACCGGCGGTGATGATATCGTAGTCGCGGTGGAACAACCGGCGCAACGCATCAACGACGTCGGGTTCGTCATCGACAAACAGCAGGCGGCAACGATCCTGTCCCATCAAGGCTCTCCGGTCATGGTGTGCGGGGATTGGAGAAACGGCAGCCGGATTTCAAAGGTCGTGCCGGTGCCGACCCCGCTCCGTACTGAAATACGGCCACCGTGCCGGTCGACGATGCCGTAGGAAATTGACAGCCCTAAGCCGGTCCCCTCGCCGACCTTTTTGGTGGTGAAGAAGGGATCGAAGATCCGGGGCAAGATCTCGGGCGGAATGCCGGACCCGGTGTCAACAATCGAGACCACGGCCCACGGTGGGTCAGCCCGGGTGGC
The DNA here is from genome assembly GCA_903931735.1 of uncultured Rhodospirillales bacterium. Taxonomy (GTDB): domain Bacteria; phylum Pseudomonadota; class Alphaproteobacteria; order Azospirillales; family Azospirillaceae; genus BOG-933. The sequence continues at coordinate 70 of CAIZDL010000212.1, read as the reverse complement.
GATTCGCAGTGTGCCACCCTCCGCCATGGCCTGAACCGCATTGACCAGAATATTCATGAATACTTGATTG
>CAIZDL010000211.1 GCA_903931735.1 uncultured Rhodospirillales bacterium | reverse complement strand
ATGCCTTCTGCGAAGCAATGCTCGGGTTTCTGAGAGAAAAAGTCCCGAAGAACTGGGCAAGCTGGTGCGACGACGTCTCAGATAACTTTCGAGTTATTTCGCCAAAGGATTTTCGGATTCTGAGGTGAACAGGGTATATATGCCGACCTGCACCGGGATGGAGCTGGCCTCGGTCATTCGCCAGATCGAGGCATTTGTCGGCCTGCCGATCGTGTTCCTGTCCGCCGAAACCGACCGCGATAAGCAGTTGGCGGCGGTGGGGCTGGGCGGCGATGATTTTCTGGTCAAGCCGATCAAACCCGAGCATTTGATTTCGGCGGTGGTGTCGCGCACCGAGCGGTATCGCAAGCTGCGCTCGGTGATGATGCGCGATGGCCTCACCGGCCTCTTCAACCATAGCTCCATCACCGATCGGCTGGAGCAGGAGGCGGCGCGGGCGCGCCGTCAACAGATTCCGCTTTCGGTGGTGATGATCGATATCGACCATTTCAAACAGGTCAACGACACCTATGGCCATCCGGTGGGAGATCGGGTGATTAAGAGCTTGGCTCGGCTGCTCACCCAGCGGTTGCGCGTCACCGACATTGTTGGGCGGTATGGGGGCGAGGAGTTTTTGGTTATTTTGCCCGATACGGCCGCCGAGCAGGCGTTGTCGCTGGTGGATAAGCTGCGCGAGGCGTTTTCCCAGCTCTTGCAGCACGCCGGGGGCAAGCGTTTTTTTACCACCTGTAGCGTTGGCGTTGCCAGCCATCCCACCTGGACCGAGCCCGCAGCCCTGAAGGAGGCGGCCGATCAGGCGCTCTATCAGGCAAAAAGGGGCGGGCGGAACCGGGTGGCGCTGGCGGCGGCCCCGGCTCTCGGAGGGCACTAAGCCATGGTCATTTTGTTGCAGCGTTTGCGCCGGGCGGTCAGCCTGCCCCTGATGGTGCTGGCCGCCCTGGTGATTTTGTTCGAAGATTTCGTGTGGGCGCGGGTCACGGTGCTGGTGGCGGTGATCGCCCGGCTGCGGCTGGTGGCCCGGATCGAGGCTTGGGTCGCAACGCGGGGCCGGCACGCCACCCTTGCCTTGTTCGCGGTGCCGATCGCCTGCCTCATTCCCTTTAAGATCTTTGCGCTGTGGCTGATCGCTTCGGGGCATATCGTGACGGGAATTTTGGTGATCGTTGCCGCTAAGGTGACCGGCACAGCGATTTCCGCCCGGCTGTTTGTCATCGCCCGGCCTAAATTGATGACCTTCCCGACGTTTGTGCGGGTTTATGGCGCGGTGTTGCGCTTTAGCGCCTGGGCGCACGCTTTGCTCGATCAGCTTGGGCTGCCCGCCGCCATTCGGGCGCTTCGCTCCGGGTTTCGAGCGCTGCGCTTGCGCATTCGGGCCGGGGCCAAGGCGCTCCTTGATCGGGTGCGGATCGCGCTTGCGCTAAAGTAACGCAGGCAAATCCGGTCCGACTCGGCCGGTTCTTGGATATTTTATTGGCGCATTGGCTCTGCGCGTGTAATATCCTTTCCAAGCCAACCATCATGAGCACGGCCAGACACATGCGACGGGTCAAACTCGACCGGATCGACCGGCGAATTCTCCGCGATCTTCAGGCCAATGGCCGGATGACGAACGTCGATCTGGCGCGGCGCGCCGGCATTTCGGCGCCTCCCTGCCTGAGGCGCGTGCGGGCGTTGGAGGAGGCCGGGTTTATCCGCGGCTACCACGCCGACCTCAATCCCGAGACGCTGGGGTACAGTGTTACGGTGTTTGCCCAGGTTGGCCTCAACAGCCAAGCCGAGCCCGACCTCAAACGCTTTGAAGAGCGGGTGGTGAGTTGGCCCCAGGTTCGCGAGTGCCATATGCTGGCGGGTGAAACCGACTTCTTGCTGAAAGTCGTCGCAGAAGATTGGGACGACTATCAACGCTTCCTGACCACGCAGCTTACCGCCGCCCCCAACGTCAGCCATGTTAAATCGGCGTTGGCCATCCGGTGCTCCAAGTCGGTGCCCGGCGTGCCGATTGACGTTGAAGCTGGCGATGAGCCCGAAGGTGACGAGGACGCGGACGGCGAGGAGTAGGCGGAAAAGTCCAGGTTTCCAAAGGCCGCCGGCCTTTGGTCGCCGAAGGCAATCTGAAAGTTTTGTCGGGGCTTTGCCCCTCCGACCCCACCAAAGGCCCCCGGCCTTTGGAAACCATCAAAACCCAGCAAGTAAACGGACGCACCCCGCTAGCCTTTTTTCTCGATCACCAGCACCAGGCAGGCGACCGGCTGACGCTTTTCGGTACGCAAAGTAGCGGTGCTTTGGTGGGTCAGGGTGAGGCCCGCCGCTTTGGCGCAAAGGTCGAT
>CAIZDL010000210.1 GCA_903931735.1 uncultured Rhodospirillales bacterium | reverse complement strand
TTGCTCAACATCCATCAACTTCGGGGCAGATGCATTCATCCCAGATCGCCATTTCCAACGCATTGCTGGCCAGACCAGCAACTTTCTATAAAATACTATACCTAGTGGGTGTCTGCGTCAACCGGATAGGCAGGGATTGATGACCATCCCCTCAACAATTCGGTTGCCAAAGATCGAGGCGCCAAAAGTCATCGCCCGTCGTTGGAGCGCTTCCCGGCGGCGTGCATAAAGAGCGTTGATTTGCTTTATATCGCCATTCTCCGCGGCGTATTTGCCGCCCCCCTCTTGATTGGCAAAATAGACGTTCAGGGCGCGATTATGTTGGCTGTGGCCGATATTAAGCGCTTCGGCGACTTCTCCCAGCGACATCGGTTCAGGCAAACGGGAGCAAGCGCCAAGCAAAAGCATCGCCATCACGGCGATATGAAGACCGAGGCGACGGCAGGGGGTTCGGTTTATCGGCACGGGTACAACTTTACGAAAGTTTGGCGCACCACAACCGAGGTTGGCGTGCCGGGCGGGGCGCTTGGATGCTCTTTTGAATAACTGACAAAATCCTCCGCCATCTTCAGGTAGCTGATACTATCGGGTGGACAAAAAGGCCGCTTTAAAAGAGTGCGATCGCCAAGAGAAACTTCCGCGATCGCTTCGAGGTAACCAAGACAAGTTCCAAACTCCGCAACCTTGGCATAATCGTCGTCGGCCAATTCTCCGGCGGCGAACCGCAAATACCCCTCGCACCGGGCGACCATCGGCGAAAGTTGTTCGGCCGCGCGCGCGCCGCCCCCCACTCCCCCGACAAGCCCGGGAACAGTGCCCAAAATGACCGCAACCCCCGCGGCGATCCGCCTTAATGAAACCTGGGCCATGCCAAAACGCCATCCCCTATAGCCCAGGAACAATTTCCAGCCATCCAAGCTAGGTTTGTCGGGCCGATCTGTCAAGCCATGATGATCCTGCGCGGTGCCCGCACGGCGGATTCGACAGATACCACCGAGTAAGTTATCGTCCTCGCACGAGGTCGCCATCGGGCGTGCCGCCCGCAGAGAGGCAACCGTTGCGAAAGCGATCGGCATGGCATATTTCGATTATTCCGCCTTTGAGTATAATCGGTTGGGTCAGAGAGACGGCGCCCATCCTAATCGAGCTTGACGTTTATCACAATCATCCTAAAGGAGCACCGAGCAATGACTGTTGAATCCGTATTAAAGAGAAAGGGAGGAGTCATATTTGCGACGACTCCGGAGGCACTGATTGCGGATGTGGTGGGAAGATTTAAGAAGAATAAGGCCGGCTCGCTAATGGTTGTCAACCAAGAGGGGAAGCTCGTTGGCATATTGACCGAGAGAGACCTTATCTATGCCCTTGGAGACCAAGGAACGAAAGTGCTAGAGCTTCCAGTTTTGGCAATTATGGCCAAGACGAAGCTTCGCTGCCACCTCCACGACACCGTGGCGCGCGCGTTGGAACTCATGGGCCGAAGCAAAACGCGGTACTTACCGGTGGTCGAGAAGAATCGGCTGCTCGGCGTCATTAGCCTCCTCGACCTGATCGAGGAAAAGCTGAGCGAGACCGAGGATGACGCCAACTGGATGAAAGAATATATTGCCGGCGATTACAGCATATCCTACGATAATGCCGGATAACCCAATCCAATAACGGACCCGTAGCTCAATTGGTTAGAACCGGCTGCTCATAGCGGTCTGGTTGTAGGGTCAAGCCCTACCGGGTCCACCAGACGCCGCCGCAGCTTTGTTGCTCAAACAACCGCATTGGAACGAGAGTTATGTCGAGTTGCCGGCGCCGGTTCGGGGTATTCCTCTTGGCCCTGTTGACCACCCAACCGGCAATGGCCTTTGACTGCCAAACCCAAGACCGCAGCACACGCGAAATCGTCCTGTGCGGCGAAAAGAAATACGAGGCGGCACAAAAGCGGCTCGACGACACCTATGCCATGTTCAACCGCAGTATCGATGCCTATGGTGCGGATCTGTTGGCAAAGGCTCAAGCGCTCTGGCTTCAATACCGCTAGGCCAACTGCACCGTTTTTGCCGATCCATCGCGCGGTGGCACAGCTTGGGCGGTCCTGGAAGTCGAGTGCCGCGTTGCCATGACCGAAGCGCGCGCCCGGGAAATCGCCGACCAAGCCAAAGGGCTCGACCGGTAATCACCCCCGGCACGGGAGGCACGGGAGTTTTATTCCCACAGCAGCTCAGGCGGAGCTGCCGTTCAGGTAAATTTCGATCACCCTGCGGTCGGCGGCAAGGTCGCGGGCGGGGCCGGAAAAAGCGATTCGGCCGCCTTCCATAACATAGGCGTAATCAGCGAGCGCCAGCGCACTTTCGGCAAATTGCTCGACCAACAGCATGGTGGTCCCCTCGGCCCGCAAACGGGCAATGGTGGCGAACACCTCTTGCACCATCACCGGGGCAAGACCCATGGAGGGCTCGTCCAGCAGCAGCAAACGCGGCCGGCTCATCAGGGCGCGACCGATGGCCAGCATTTGCTGTTCGCCGCCCGACAACGTGCCTGCCGCTTGCCGGCGGCGATCGCGCAACCGGGGAAAAAGGGCATAAACCCGGTCGAGACCCGCGCGCGCCTTGGGGCCATAGCCGAACAACTTGGGCAACAGCGTGTAGCCGCCCAGCAACAAATTATCTTCAACCGACAGGGGCGCGAACACCCGGCGCCCCTCGGGCACATGGGCCATACTGAGCAGAGCCAGCCGGTTGGCCGGCACATTGGCAATTTCCCGCCCGTTTAAATCAATGCTGCCAGATCGAGCCGGGAGCAGGCCGGAAATGGTGCGCATCAAGGTGGTTTTTCCGGCGCCATTGGGGCCGATCAAAGCCACCACCTGCCCCTCGGCCACGTGCAAATCAACGCCGTGCAGAACTGCGCTCGCCCCATATCCGGCGGTTAGATTTTTTATGGTCAGCACGGCTGCGCCTCCGTCACGGCCGCGCTTGCCCGGTCGCCCGCGATGGTGCCAAGATAAGCGCGAATCACCTCGGGATGGTTCTGGATCTCCTCAGGCGTGCCGCTGGCGATCACCTTGCCGCCATCAAGCACAGTAACGCGGTCGCACAATCGGGCCACGATATCCATATGGTGCTCGATCAGGATCACCGGAATTCGCCGCTCGTGGATTCGCCCCATAATACCGACCAACGCCTTGATGTCTGGCGACGACAGCCCCGCCGCCGGCTCATCGAGGATCAACAGCCGGGGCCGGCACGCCAGCGCGCGGGCGATTTCGAGAAACCGCTGGGTGCCATAGGGCAAATCGGCGGCCTTGACCCCGGCATAGCCGCCGAGCCCAACCAAAGTGAGCAGCGCCAGCGCCTCGGCCCGAGCCGCCGCCTCCTCGCGCCGACCAAAGCCGGCCATGATCAGCGGCAACGGCAGCCGATAAACGTGGCGCAGGGCCACCATCACATTTTCCAGCGCCGTCAGTTCCAGAAACAATTGCAGGTTTTGGAAGGTCCGGGCGATCCCGGCCCGCGCGGCCCGGGTCAGACTGCCGCCGGGCAGAACCTTGCCATCAAGCACCACCACCCCGGCCGCCGCCGGATAAAGGCCGGAGATCACGTTGATCGCGGTGGATTTACCGCTGCCATTGGGGCCGATCAATCCGTGAATTTCGCCGGTCTGCACCTCCAGATCAAGCTCGGCCAAGGCGATCAGCCCGCCAAAACGGCAAGAAAGCCCCCGGACGGCCAACCGCACGGCGCCCCGATCCGCCTCGATCGGCAAGACATCGTTGAGATCGGCCGGCTCCGGCAAGGGCTGACGGCGAACCCGGAACAGCCGGGCCAGCGTCCGCCCAACATACCCCATCACCCCTTCAGGCAACCCAACCACCACGGCAAACAAAATAAGGGCGAACACCGCCTTGCGCCAATCCTCCAGGCTTTGGACGAAAAAACCGCCCAGCACCATCAGCCCGGTTGCGACCACCGGGGCCACGGCTTGAAACGGCAACCCGCCCGGATCGCCCCGCCTTTGCCACGCCGCCACCAACGAGACCAGCAACCCCACGGCGGCAATCGTTTCAAACACCGGGCGCGACGACAAAAGGTTGGGCAGCAGCACGATCAGCCCCGCGCCCAGAAAAGCGCCCCACAAAGACTTGCGCCCGCCGAGCACCACCCCCAGCAACAGGATCACCATCTGGTCGTAGCGAAAACCATCCGGCTGCAAATATTGAAAGTCGAACGCATAGAGCCCGCCCGCCAACGCGCCAAGGGACGAGCCAAGAGCAAAGGCCGCGACCTTGCGTCCGTAAACCGAAAGCCCCACCGCGTCGGTGGCAATCGGGCTGTCGCGCAGCGCCTCGAAGCTCCGCCCCCAATGGGAGGACAACAGATTGCGCATCCCCAGCCACAAAAGAGCCAGCAGCCCGAGGCAAGTCCAGTAAAACCCGGTCGGGCCCAGTTTGACCCCAAACAACAACGGCCGCACCAGCGACAACCCCTGAGCGCCATTGGTGACGCTTTCCAACTCGTTGAGCAGGATCACCACCAGCGAGGCAAACGAAAGGGTTGCCAGCGCAAATTGCGGCCCTTCCAGCCGCAACGCCGGCAGGGCCAGAAAGGCGCCGGCAATGAGCCCGACCAGCACCGCCGCCAGCAGCGCCGGCGCCATGCTCCAGCCAAGGCTCATGGTCGCGAGCCCGGCAGCGTAAGCACCAAGCGCCATGAACGCCGCCTGACCAAGATTGACCTGCCCAAGATAACCAACAGTAACGTCCAGCCCGATCAAGGCGATGGCGTAAATAGTCACCAGGGTCAACAAGCCCATGCCATAAGCATTGCCGCCAAAGAACAGCGGCATCATCGCCATCAAGGCAAAGGCTCCGGCTTCCGTGACGAGGCGCTTGGACATGAAGACTGCTCACACCTTTCGAATGGTCGCCGTACCGAAAATGCCGTTAGGCCGCAACGCGAGGGCGAGGATCAGCAAGACCAGACCCGGCGTTTCCCGCCACCCCGAGCCGAGGTAAAAGCTGGCAAGGCTTTCCAGCACCCCCAGGCTGATCCCGACCACCGCAACACCGCTGCCCGATTGCAAGCCAGCAACCACGGCCACCGAAAACGCCTTAAGAATGAGAGTGGCCGCCATGGTTGGCCCAACGGAGGTGATCGGCGCCACCAAAATTCCGGCCAGCGCCGCCACCGCCCCCGACAAAGCATAGGAGATCGCAATCGCGCTGGTGGCGGAAATGCCCATCAACTCGGCAGCGTCCCGGTCAGCGCTCACCGCGTCCACCGCCTTGCCGAGCAGAGTCCTGCGCCGGAAAATTTCCACCAGCACCATCACCAGGACAACGCCAAAAGCCACCGACAGCTCAACCGGCGTCACGCTGATCCCGCCGCCAAGGTCCAGCGACTCCCGGCTGATCGGAGTTGGAAAGGGGCGTTCATCCTTGCCCCAAATATTCTCGGCCGCCGAAACCGCGAACAAACCGACAATGATCGTCATTAAAATCCAGCCCTCGCCCTTTTGAGCAAGAGCAAAGCGCACCGCCACCCGTTCCACGAAAAGGCCAAGCGCGGCACCGCTCAGCAAGCCAACCGGCACCACCAAACCATAGGGCAAGCCCATGTCCGATGCCGACAAGCTGATAAAAGCAGAAACCATCACCAACTCGCCCTGACCAAAATTGATCGACTTGCTGGTGGCGTAAGTCATCTGAAAGCCATAGGCGACCAGCGCGTAAACAAACCCCATCGCCGCGCCACTTACCGCCATCTGACCGATGATCATCCATTGCATGGGCGAATCGTCCGCAGACTTTTGAGCACAATAGAGGTAAGAACCCGGTGGCCGCCCCGGAAGACCGAGGCCGCCACCAGCACAACATTTCGCTTAGTGCTTAGCCAAATGCGCCCGGTCGTCGGGGTTGGCGAAGACCACATGGCCATTGCTGACCATGCCCATGATGACGTTCTCACGCCGGAACGCCTCGTGCGTCTCGGGGTGGGCGACATCCCACTTGGAGTAGGGTTTGTTCCAGGTCGCGATTACGCCGGCCACCGGCTCGCGCAAATCCTCCAGGGCATCGCGGATCTTGGTCGGGTCGGTGGAGCCGGCCTGCTTCACGGCACTCGCCAGCAGCAGCACCGCATCATAGCCCTGGGCCGCCGAAACCGGCGAAGGAATCCGGGAGACGCCATAGGCCTTGTGGTAAGACTCGATGAAAGCGGTGGAAACCTTGGTGACCGACTCCTCGATGAAGGTTTGAGGCATCATCGCGCCGTCGCCGTTCTTGCCGGCATTATCAATGAAGTTGGACATGGAGAGAGTCCAGCCACCGATCAGCGGCACCTTGAAGCCGATCTTGGCCATGTCGTTTGCGACCGCCGCCAATTCTGGCCCAATGCCCCAAATAAGCACCGCTTCGGCCCCGGCGCCCTTGGCGCGCAAAAGTTGGGCGCTCATGTCTTTGTCGCCGATATTAAACTTTTCGGTTGCGACGATCGTAATCTTGCCCCCGGCCTGAATACGGCGGGTCAGATCGTCGCGGCCCGAAACGCCGTAATTGGTCGCATCGTGCAGCACCGCAACCTTGGTAAACTTCAGCCGCCCCGCTTCCTCGACCACCATTGCCGATTGAATGCCATCGGCGGCGGCGAAGCGGAACATATAAAGATCTTGCATCGGCGGGTTAACCCACTGGGTCATCGATGCCGAGCCTGCGGCAGGGGTGATGATTTTAACAACCTTCTTTTCCTGAAGAAACTTATCGCCAGCCAGAACAACGCCGGTATTGACCGAGCCAATAACCGCCGACAACCCTTCCAGCGACGCCAATTCTTGGGCGATCAGCGCACCGCGCTCATTTTTTGCCTCGTCGTCGCGCTCGATGATGTCGACGCGCATCTTGTGGCCACCAACCTCAAAGCCGCCCTGCTCATTGATTTGAGCCACGGCGAGCTTGGCGCCATCACGCATCGATCCGCCCATCGGGGCCGATCCACCCGAAAAAGGCCCGGTTATCGCTAACTTAAAGGTATCGGCCGCCTGAGCTTCAAAGGAAATTCCCCCAACAAGAGCACCGGCCAACAACAGTGTCGTGACTTTGTTCATCTAAGGAGCCCCCCTAAGTTTTATTGTTTGTAAAGTTTACATCTGGGACCAAGAACCTCCCTGAGTGGCAAAGCCGTAGCGCCACATCCCATCCCATTGCCCAGCCTCTCTTTAGTACCGCCGACGTGTCCGACAGGCAACAGCGATTTACGCCCCTTTCCTTGAGCTTGCGCGTGTGACGGTGCGAAAGGTCATCGAGACCCGATGCCCCCTCCCGTCACTCCCGCGAATCGGGGATGCCGGAAGTGGTGGCGGTGGCGGCCTCTCTTGAGGCCGGCTCAAAGAATACCCGGCCACACGCGATACAAACACCAGCGTCTTCCGTGCAAACACCAAAACATTCCGGCTCCTCAGATACACTCATGCCCAAATTCCCTTCGCTTCCCGGCCTTTTCGTTTGTAGCACCGCCCACACCTTGACGGGGCACCCGGTCGTGCTGTCCCCATATTTCTCCATCGCCCGCCGCTTGGCTTTGCCCTAACAAGCAGCGCGCCGCTAATGACATGGAGCGAAGAATAGCACCCAGCCGGATTTAACGCAACCCAGCGCGCAGCACGGATAGGTTTGAATCCGCCGGCAACGCTACCCATTGGCCATATTGCTGTCGATATACGGGTATTGTCATTCCATTCCACTCAACTTAACAAGACCGGACGCCAGCGCCAATGAATAATTGAGCGAAGCGTTCTTAATAAGTCCACCCTTTGGTTTTGGAAGTATTTTGAAATCATACTTCATTTATTAAGAATGCCTTCAATACGCTCGACAACAAAATGCCACTTCTAATGCCTTCCAGGCTTGACCAATCACTGGCCATATATTAAGATATAAGGTGTTGTCACTTTCCGGGGGCAGCCCGCTTATTTTGAAGGCCGGCTCCCCGGCCAAACAAAGTGTTCGCTGGATCGGACTGGGAGAAACTCCGTGGAACATCGGGCAAATAAATTCATCGATCTGGTGGAGAACGTGGTCGACACCTATCAGGACGCACTAACCCATTCTCTGGAAAACAAGAATTTTGTCTCGGATGGCGAGGTGAGACGAATATATGATGTGATCAAATCATATATGCCAAAAGCAACGCCGGTATTTGAGAATATATGCGCAAATTGCCCATCTTATATCTATGGCAACCGGTTCCAATCAACGGTAGGAGATGGCTCAGGCATTGATATGACGGGCACAACCGATGAAGTGACTGATTTTATCATAACTTTATTACACCAAGCTGACCCCGTTAAAAATCGGGTATTTTTAATGGCGATTGCCGATTTTTCAAATCTTTACTGCCACCTCACCGCAGGAGGTCGCATCAATGCCGATGAGCGCATCCGCAGGGGTTTAAAGCTACTGGTTCAAGGGGGGGACCGGATGATCTATGTCGGCAGCGGTGTCTTCTTGTTTTTCTTCGAAAAGGCCAACCCTGATTATGTTGTTTCGAAAAAGAAGGCGATCCTTGATGCGGTATTCGGATTAGTCGGCGAAAAACGGCAGGGCCTGGGATCACACGGCAAAAGTCCCAGTGGTATGACTGATGAGAACTCCAACCTGATTGATACCGCTTTTCAGACCGATTTCGACATCGAGAAGCACATGAAACGGGCAATCGACACTCTGGCCGACGCCCACCCCCGCTCCCTCGAGAATGCGGCCGGGGCCGCAAGTCATGCTGGTTTTGAACGCATCACCAACCAACTGACCTTTCATTTCGCGCCCGTTTGGGACGCACGAACCAACAGCGTATCACTTTATCAATTGGAGACCTTGCGAGAAATCGAGCCCGGCGTTTTTCTACATGGGGCAGACGTTCTCACACGCAAACAAAATGATGAGTTTAATTATAGGCTTCAAATATACAAATTAAACTTTGGATTTTCGACTATATTGGCCAATGAAAGTGAGCATAGCGCAATCGGACTAATGCCACGGCTCATGATTCCCCTCTCACTTGAAAACCTGGGCGGTATCTCCGCCGATCAATTTGAAAGTGATATCAATGATATATTTGGCTTTCACTGTGGGGACCAGCTTACGTTATTGATTTCTGATATTAGCGAGCAAATGCCCAGAAACTTATTAGTGAGAATTGTCGCCTCTTTGAAAAAGAGACGAATTGGAATGTTCTGCACAATCCCATTCAACCATTATTATTTCAACTTACTGTCGAACATTGATGGCATGACGGCTTGCCTCGATATAAAGGATATCTTAAAGTTTGGCTTCGAGAACGACGTTGTTGAGCGCATGATAAAAGAGTTTGGCCACTACGCCAAATCAAAACACGTTTTGAGCATGATTACCCACGTCGACTCCAGTATAATCTCCGGTTTCGCCTATAAGGGAGGATTTTCGTATATCACAGGGAAGGTAGTCGGCGAAACGAAACCAAGCATGAGTCCGGTAACTTCCCTTGCGGCATCGCGCATTCTCCTGAAATCTTGATCAACCGGAGATTAAAATGCCTTTCTTAACACTCGGTTCCGATCTATTGCTCGGTGTTCCGGGTATTGATGCTGCCCATGAAGCCTTATTACAGGTGCTTAACAATATTCTGGATTCGGTCAAAGTCCCGGCAACGGCGGCTGAGGGGGGAGAATTCGTCGATCGTCTGCTCGAAGCTGCTGATAATCACTTTCATCAAGAAGACGCCTTGATTGCGCGCATCGGCTATCCCGATGAAAGCTTTCAGCGATCGTCGCAAAATAAACTGCGGGAACAAGCAAAGTTTCTGAAGGCGGTGCTCGCTCGCGAAGACAACCCCACCCTTCTTCGGGTTGAACTCAGTGGCTTTCTTTCCGAATGGCTATCAGCGCATATCTCAGAAATGAGCAATACACTAAAACCATATATCGCCCGCCATATTGCACTCAACGGTCCGTTATGAACTTTGGCTGTGACTCGGGGCCAAGAGACGCCAGGGAGCAAAATGTACCGCGGGACAACACCAGCTTTACCGCCTATGACGCCGTTCCGTCGCACCGCCCTCGGTTGGGGGTGACACGGGCCGAAAATCGGCTACACTTGCGCCAGGAAGCAAGAACAAATGGGCGGCGGCAGAAAAGGGGGCTCGGATGCTCGTGGAAGCGGTCGAATTTATGCTCACGCCCGGCCCGCGCTGGGCACGAGACGCTGGCCTATTATATCAAATGGTGGCCTTCAGAGCACGGTTTCGCCGAAATAGGGTGGCGTGGCAAGATCATATTGACCGTTGCCACGAGTTTATCATGAAAGCTGCAACTTCGGGACCTTCGAATAATCGCGCTATCGTTTTTGGATCTGGATTACTCATTGAGGTGCCAATCGACTATCTCGCCCGGACTTTCAAGGAGGTTGTTCTCGTTGACGCCGTACACGGCCTTCCCGAACGCTGGCGGTTGCGCCACTATTCGAATATAAAACGAATAGAAGCGGATATCACGGGGCTTATCGAGAAAACCACCACCGAACCGCTCAACGCCCGATTCGGCGGCCAGCAATTCGATTTGGCCATATCAGCAAATATACTGTCACAGCTTCCTTTATTCGCGAACAAAAGCACGATCAAAAGCATGGAATATCAATCTGATAGCGAGCTGGCTCGCGCCATTATTTCATCACATATTGCCGGCATTCGGAGTATTGCGTCAACGACATGCCTGATTACCGACATTGAGCGAATCTCCGTGGATGGGCTCAATCAAATAGACCGTAGCGACCTCCTCCATGGCGTTACCCTCCCTCCGCCGACTGAAATATGGCGGTGGGACTTAGCTCCGAGACCAGAACTATCAAATGACTATGATGTCTATAGTCGGGTCGGCGCTTGGCTGAACATTGGCGATGCTTAACAAGCGCCGCAGAGATCAACCAATTTGGCCGCCCGATTGGCCGCGGTCCGATTC
>CAIZDL010000209.1 GCA_903931735.1 uncultured Rhodospirillales bacterium | reverse complement strand
CTCTATTGCGATCTCTCGACCCGGACCATGGCGATCCTGGCCGCTCTGGCGCCATCGGCCGAACAGTACAGCATCGACGAGTGCTTTCTCGACGTGTCCGGCCTGCCCGGAGACCTGGCGGTTCGGTGTCGCGATTTGCGGGGGACGATCGAGCGTTGGGTTGGCCTGCCGACCTCGATCGGGATCGGGCGGACCCGGACGCTGGCCAAACTGGCGAACCGGCTGGCGAAAAAGTCGGAGCGGGCCGGTGGGGTGCTCGATCTGGTCGGCCACCCCGAATGGATCGAGGCTGCCCTCACCAAGACCGCGGTCAGGGATGTCTGGGGGATTGGAGCTGCCTCGGCCGACAAGTTGGCCGGGCGTGGCGTGACCGATGCGCTAAAGCTCAAGGATGCCGAGGATTCCTGGATCAGGAAGCAACTCGGCATCGGCGGCCTGAAGACGGTTCTCGAACTGCGCGGGATTCCCTGCCATGACGCCGACAGCCAGCCAATCCACCGCCAGTCCTGCACCGTGTCGCGCTCCTTCGGCCACCCGACCGGACGGCTTGAAGACATCCGGGACGCGGTGGTCTCGTTCGCCGGCAAGGCGGCGGAAAAAATTCGGGACGAAAAGCTGGTGGCGAGCGCGCTCACGGTCTACGCCGCGACCAACCGCTTCCGCACCGACGTGCCGCACCACACCTTGTCGGCCTCGGCGAGACTGCCGACGCCGATCGCCGACACCCAGCGGATCATCCGGGCTGCGGTTGCCGCCCTGGCGCGGGCCTGGGAGGATGGCCCGTGGGAATACACCAAGGCCGGCATCCTGCTCACCGATCTGGTGGCCGTGGATGCGGTCCCGCGCGACCTGTTCACACCGGCGCCTGACGGTCGAGCCTCCGGTCTGATGCGCGCCGTGGATACGCTGAACCGGCGGTTCGGTCGGGGCACGGCTTCGTTCGGCCTCGTTTCAGAAGAGGCGGCCTGGAAAAGCCGGCAGGAGCGAAAAACGCCGAACTACACCTCACGGTGGTCGGACATCCCTGTTGCCGAAGCCTGATCCAGAACACCACTACGGTCTCAAAAGGGCTTGATTTTGGACGGCCGCGGCTGTCATAGAGCAGAATTAGCAAATATACCCCAAATGGGCCGTGTTGGCAAGTCACTCATAAGACATTAACCCTGAACTTCCCTTAGAATATCTCCAGACACAATTGTATCGTCCACTGTTATACGGGCAGGCGGCGCGCAAATGATGTTTGAAATAATAGGATAGTTACATTTAAATTCAGAAGCCGATATGTCGCACACCTGAAGATTATTGTACATCTCACAATCTATACTTATAAATATTGATAGCTGTGATGTAATTGTGTTGTTATAGCCACGATATTGACAGTCTGTTCCGATCAGCACAAATCTATTTCCAATACTAACGAGTTTAACAAGCCAGCTTGAAAGCGATTTATCGCCATTGCGAATTGTATGGAATATGTTCCTAAATTTTGTTTCCTCCATACAAAATGATCTCTTTAGACTCTCTGTATCATATGTTGAATATATTTCGCACTCATACCGTTTCTTTCTGATCCCTATTATTGCCATTTTTGACGATGCCACGACATCTGCACGCGTTGAGTAGACAAAGCACCTGAAATAAGCTGGTAGCAGTCCAAATGGGGAGCTTGTAGGCACGTCATCTTGAATTCCATATCTCATCACATCCTCCTTAATTGATAGAATGCTGTCGTATGCAGATGGACAATAATAGTAAAGTTCTGTATCTGTCGTCCAAAAACCGAAGGGATTTTCGACTGTTCACTGTTGTGCTAAGTCTGAGGACGTTTTAGGGATTTGAGAAACGCCGCCCCACTCTTCGTATATGGCCCATGTGGTTCAATGGTAATGCCCGCATCTTTCAGCGACTTCCAAAGCGATGTGCCAATTCCCTTTTTCCTATTATTCCTATCGACTGATATGGTTTTGCCAAGAATCTGAGGTGCCACGCTATTGTCTGTAGTGCCATAAAATTCAACAGCAGCATAAACGCGTTTTGTCTCATTATTGCGAGCGACAATAGTATTTATTGCCGTATACCCTTTCTTCCTCGCATCAACATCGTATTCATCATCGCCGAGATCGCACGCGCGAACACGAACAACCTCATATGTTGCGCAATTTATTTCAAACTCACAAATAACATCATTTGAACCTTGCCTATCCGGTTAACGCAGACACCCACTACATGTTGGGTGCGCCCAATCGCCGGAGTAGAGTTCAGCGTAGGTCGGCGCCTCAGCCCCGCCCGCGATCCCCAGCAATGATCTGAAGGCATTGAACGGGTAG
>CAIZDL010000208.1 GCA_903931735.1 uncultured Rhodospirillales bacterium | reverse complement strand
CGATATGAGCGAACTCAAAATTCACGTCGCCGAAGGCTTCGACGCCCTCTCTGCCAGGGTCGCAGATGCATGGCATCGCGCGGAGCATGGAGAACCGGTCGGCGAGTCGCACGTCTCATTCGAGAGCTTGGAGGGGCTGGCGAGGGCCTTGTCGGGAAAGAGGCTGGAGTTGCTCCGCCGCCTCCACCGCAATCCTGCCGCGAGTATCGCAGAACTGGCCCGCACTCTGGGGCGCGACTACAAGCGCGTGCACGAGGATGTCGAGACCTTGACCAATGCGGGCTTGATAGAGCGGGCCGACAACGGCGCTCTGACCGCAGGCTATGACCAAATACGAACCACGATCGCACTGTGACATATATGAACAAAACTCAAGTGTGGAAGAGAGGCTGAAGAAGGTGCGCTCCGTCCAGCCTCTCAGCTCCCGCTCGACCAGCCCCGCTTGGCTCCGAGCTCTGCGGTGCTTTTTCATTGGCCCATCGAATCCCTCTGCGCTGTGGGAGCGGGAAGCGATCTGCACTTACAGTGCACTTACAGCCATTCGGGGGAGCGGTCTGGAGCTGCCAAATTCCCGCTAACCTATTGAGAGAGATGGTGGGCGATACAGGGATTGAACCTGTGACCCCACCCGTGTGAAGGGTGTGCTCTACCGCTGAGCTAATCGCCCATCTCTCTTACCGGGTGGCGGCCAGACCTGTTTTGCGAGGAGGTCGCCAATCGCGGTGACGGTTATCTAACGGCGAGGCGAGACGCTGTCAAGCGCTGGCTTATCGAGGGGCTTATCGGGTACAAAGGTTTTTTGGCCGGTGCGGAGTATGAAGTCTTGAGTGGAGTATCGAGCCGCGATGTGAGCGGCGATGAGGCGGGGTTACGACTCGATCGCTGGTTCAAACGGCATTACCCCGATCTTGGCCATACCCGGCTGGAACGGCTGCTGCGCACCGGGCAGGTGCGGGTCGATGGCAAACGAGTGAAAGCCGGCGATCGGGTCGAAGCCGGCCAAGTGGTGCGGATACCGCCCTTGGCCACGGCTCTCGTCGATGACGGAGAGGCGCCGCGACCGCCGGTGGTGCGGACCATCGCTCCGGCCGAGGTCGAGGCGATCCGAGCGCGGGTGCTCTACCGCGACGACGATGTGCTGGTGATCGACAAACCGGCGGGGCTCGCGGTTCAGGGGGGCACCAACACCCCCCATCACCTCGACGGACTGCTCGACGCCCTGCGCTTCGACGCCGCCGAACGACCAAGGCTGGTCCATCGCCTCGACAAAGACACCAGCGGCGTGTTGGCGCTGGCCCGCAACGCCGCCGCCGCCGCCAAACTTGCCGAAGCCTTTCGTGGCCGTGGCGCTCGTAAGCTGTACGTTGCGGTCACCGTTGGCGTGCCGGACCCGCTGGGCGGCCGTATCGACCTGCCGCTGGCCAAAGACGCGGGGCCTCGGGGCGAGCGGGTGGCCGTGGCGGGCGAATCGGGCCTGAAAGCGGTGACGCTCTATCAGGTTTCCGATACCGTGGGCGGCCACGCGGCATACGTACACCTCTCTCCGCTCACCGGGCGTACGCACCAGTTGCGCGTACACCTGGCGGCGCTGGGCACGCCCATTTTGGGTGACGGCAAATACGGCGGAGCTGGCGCCTTCATCGAAACCGTGGAAAGCGCCCGAAAACTGCACCTTCACGCCAGACGGCTGATTCTGCCCCACCCGCGCAAAGGCGAGGTGGATGTTACGGCGCCGCTGCCGCCCCACATGCTCGACACCTGTGCTTGGCTCGGCATTGAACCCAAATCGATTCCCGATCTCTTCCCCGGCGACGAGGTGTAGCGGCCGGATGTTGAAGTGGCCGGTTGTTTTAGAGCCAGTTGTTTTAGAGTAAGGAGAAGACCGCGATGTTTAACGTTATTCCCCTGTTACCCATCGTCGTGATTGCCTATTTTGGCGTCGCGATCAACGTGCCATCGGCACTGGTCAGCCCAGCAGTCTGGATGCTCACGACCGGCGATCTGCTGGTCGCGTGCGGGCTGTTCCTGCTGTACCTCGAGATCCTGAAGTCGGTGCGGACCTCAATCGCCTCGGTGATCGATCACGGGCTGTCGCTGGCACTCTTTAATCTTTGTCTGGTGCTGTTCATTACCGTGCCCATGGCCGGAACCGGCACCTTCTTCCTGATTTTGGTCATGACGTTCCTCGACGTTATCGCCGGCTTCACGTTCACTCTGGCGGCCTCGCGACGCTCGGTGGATATCGCCGGGCCGATGTAACGATGCCTGTCGCTCACCCTCCACACTCATCGGCGGGCGGCCACACCTCGCTGCTCGCATCGGGAGTGCCGGCGCGAATGGCGGGGGCGCTGGCCATCGTCGCCGGGTTATGGCTGGCAGTCGCCTGGGCGCTTGGCTGGATTGGTGGCTAAACGATATGGGCGAGATCATCCGGTTGCACGGCGTCACCTTTGGCTATGAGCGCCATCCGGCCGTTCATCACCTATCGGGGGCGGTGCGGACCGGGGCGTTGACGGCGGTGATCGGGCCGAACGGGGCCGGGAAAAGTACGCTGCTCAAGGGAATCATGGGCTTGCTGCGCCCCCTCGAAGGACGGGTGGAGTTGGTTGGCCTGAAGCGCGCCGAAATCGCCTACCTGCCCCAACAAGCCGAAATCGACCGCAGCTTTCCGGTCAACGTGCTGGATACCGTGTTGCTGGGCCATTGGCGGGCCATGGGCGCCTTTGGGGCGGTAACCGCGCCGCTGCTGGCGGGAGCGAGGGCGGCGCTGGAGGCGGTCGGGCTGATGGAGTTTGCGCACCGGCCCATCGCCAGCCTCTCGGTGGGGCAATTTCAGCGCGTCCTGTTCGCCCGGATGCTGGTGCAGGATGCCCGGTTGATTTTGCTCGACGAACCCTTCTCCGCCGTGGACGACCGGACGACGCTGGACCTGCTCCGGTTGATCGCGGCGTGGCACCAGGAGGGCAGAACGGTAATGGTTGTCTCCCACGACCTCGAACAGGTGCGGACCAATTTCCCTGAAGCGCTGTTGCTGGCGCGCGAACCGGTGGCCTGGGGGCCGGTGGCCGATGTCTTGGCTCCAACCAACCTCGCCCGCGCCCGCGCCATGTCGGAAGCCTGGGACGAACACGCGGCGCGCTGCGAGCGGGGTGCGGCGGCATGAGCCTCGATGCCCTCTTCGGGTCGCTCTATCCCCTGTTGCTCCAGCCTTTCGCCGATTACGGCTTCATGCGGCGCGCACTGGTTGGCTGCCTTGCCCTGGCGGTTGGGTGCGGGCCGGTGGGCGTGCTGTTGATGCTGCGGCGCATGAGCCTGATGGCCGACGCCATGTCCCACGCCATTTTACCCGGCGCCGCCGTGGCGTTCTTATGGGCCGGGCTATCGCTGCCTGCCATGAGTCTCGGTGGATTTGCCGCCGGGCTGGTGGTGGCGCTGGCCGCTGGCGGCGTTGCCCGGCTGACACCGCTCCGGGAAGACGCCAGCTTTGCCGCCTTTTACCTGATTTCGCTGGCGGCCGGCGTCTTGCTGGTTTCGGCCCGGGGCAACAACGTCGATCTACTTCATGTCTTGTTTGGCACGATTCTGGCTGTGGATGATGTATCATTGATCGAAATGGCCGGAGTCGCGACCTTTTCCATCACCGGGCTCGCCATCCTCTACCGGCCGCTGGTGGTTGAGTGCTTCGATCCGGGCTTTTTACGCTCGGTGGGCGGCGGCGGCGGCCTCGCTCACTACGGCTTTTTGGTGTTGGTGGTGGTTAATCTGGTCGCCGGGTTCCAGGCGCTCGGCACCTTGATGGCGGTGGGACTGATGATGCTGCCGGCAGCGGCGGCGCGGTTTTGGGCACGCGAGCTATGGGCGCTGGCGGCACTCGCCTCAATTTTGGCTTTTGTGTCCGGCTACCTCGGCTTGCTGCTCTCCTACCACGGCTCACTGCCGTCGGGACCGGCGATTGTGCTCACTGCCGGGGTGGTCTATGGCGTGTCGGTGTTCGTTGGGCCCCGCGGTGGTCTGCTCAGCCATTATTTTCCGGGGCGCCATCGGGCCGCCTGATCTTTCTCAACGGAGGCGTTTATGGCATTCGATGTCCTCGACCGGCCCGAAATTGGCGCGGTGCTGTTTCACCCCCGCCCCGACTATCCACACCCGGTGGAAAGCGCCGAGGCGCGCACCGTGCGCTTTTCCATGGCCGACCAAACCGTAATCGGCGGGCGGCTCTACCCTGCCGAGACGACGGCACCGGCCATTTTGTTTTTTCACGGCAATGGCGAGATCGCTTCGGATTACGACGATTTGGCCCCCCTCTATCGCCAACTCGGGCTGACCTTGCTGGTGGCCGATTATCGGGGCTATGGGCTCAGCGGCGGCCATCCCTCGGCAACCGGGCTCGCTGAAGACGCGCTGACGGTGTTCGACCAAACGCCAAGCATTCTAACGGCAGCGGGGCTCGCGCCGAGTCGATTGCTGGTAATGGGGCGCTCCATGGGCAGCGCCGCCGCCCTGGTGATTGCCGAGGCCAAGGGGGCCGCGCTGGCGGGGCTGATCATCGAGAGCGGTTTTGCCGACACCCTGCCGCTGGTTCAACGGCTGGGCGGCTTCCTGCCGGCCGGAGCCGTTGAAGCGCGCGATGGCTTTGGGAGTCTCGCCCGCATTACCAAAGTAACGGTGCCGACTTTAATTATTCATGGCGAAGAGGATTGGATCATCCCGCCTTCCGATGGCCGGCGACTTTATGAAGCCTCGGGCGCGACGGAAAAGCGGCTGCTGCTGATCAAAGGCGCAGGCCACAACGACCTGATGATGATCGGCGCCCGCCAATACTTCCCGGCGGTAGCAAATCTCGCCCGGCGCTAAACCGGGCGAGGCCTTACCAAACAAACCAACGCTCTAGAGCATGATGCAGTCCAGCGGAACCGCATCATGCTCTAACTTTTTGTTTTTAGAGCGCCTTCACGCTCTAGCGCGCGCTGGAGATCGCCTCAAAGCTGGTCGGAGCCTGATCGATCACGCGCGGCCCCTGAGGAGAAACCTCGATCACCGCAAGCCCGCGCTCGACCAACCCATCACTGCGCAAACGGAAGATGCCATCAACGCCGGCAAACCCACTGGGATCGGTCAGGCTGGTGGCATCAAAGCTGCTGGCGGCTGGCCGACGAGCCAAAACCGCAGCCAGCGCCGTAGCATCGTAGGCCAGTGTTGCCAATCGCGCCGGGCGGTGATTGTAGGTGCCCTCAAACCGGCCCTCAAAATCGGCCCGAGCCTGAGGCGCAGGCGCGGCAAACCAAGCCCCCATGACACCGGGCAGCGCTGCCACCACCGGATCATCCCACAAGCTGGTGCCAAGCAGGCGAACCCGAGCGGGATCGATGCGGTTGGCGGCCAACATTGGCGCGATAACCTTCAAACGCTCACCGGCATCGGCGATCAACAAGGCATCGAAAGCGCCACCGCCCGACGCTGCCGCCGGAGCTGCTGGAGCCGGAGCAGCCGGGCTTGCCGCTGCTGCCGGAGCGACGGGGGCTCCCAGCACACGCGCCCGTGTCCCCACCACTGCTGGCGCCGCACCCAAAGCCCGTGCCGGTGCGGCCACCGGGGCTGCCCCAGGCGCGGAAGCGACAGCGGAAGCCGCCCCAAGCCGTGCCACAGCGCCGGCCAAGTCGGCATTGTCGCTGGTGTAACGCTCCTCCCGCACCACGGCGATACCCTGACGCTGGGCGCTTTCGTGGAGCGCCGCAATCACGGCGTCGCCATAGGGGTTGCGCGGGGCCAAGGCTGCGATACGAGAAAGCCCACGCAAGCGGGCATACCCGACAATGCGTGCGACCTGACCGGCGGGCACAAAGCCGAGAATATAGGTACCATTACCCGCGCGCTGCCAATCATTTGAAAACGCGAGCAGGTTGACGTTGGAAGCGCGCGCCACCGGCCGAACCGAATCGACCTCAGTTGCGAACAACGGCCCAAGAATGAGCCGGGCGCCATCGGCGATCAGCTTACGGGTCGCCTCGGCGGCTTCGGCCGGCTGCCCCTTGGTATCGCGCGGCAACAGCGTGAATTGCTCCTCCCCGCGATCGAAGAGGGCCATCTGGGCTGCGTTGAGCATCTCCGACCCAACATTCGCCCCAGGCCCCGAGAGCGGAAGCAGCAGCCCCACCTTGACCAGCGCCCCACCCGGCACGGCCGGCTTGACTGGCGCTTGCGCAACGGGGGGTTCAGCCGCTAACGTCCCGGCCGTTGGAGGGGGATTCCTGCCACTCGCGCACGCCGCCAATAGAAGCGTCGCTGCCATCCCCACGAAACGCGGGGATATCATCTTTCCGAGCCACCCGTACTTTTTCGACAACCCTGTCACCGACGGTCTCCATGCCTGAACAGTCGAAGCGCGTTCTAGAGGGTAGCGATCACGACCGGTCCTGTAAACCTAGCCCTGGGCTTTATCTCGTTGCGACGCCGATCGGCAACACTGGTGATATCACACTCAGGGCGCTGGATGTGCTGAAAGGCGCTGACCTCATTGCCTGCGAGGATACCCGTGTTACATCCAAGCTCCTGATAAAGTTCGGTGTTCGGGTTCAAACCGTGCCTTACCACGAATATAACGCCGCAACCATGCGGCCAAAAATAATTGAAAGGCTGCGCCAGGGTCAGGTGGTGGCGCTGGTCTCCGATGCTGGCACCCCGCTCATCTCCGACCCCGGCTACAAATTGGTTCAAGCGGTGGTCGAAGCCGGTTTGGCGGTCACCTCACTGCCGGGCGCAAACGCGGTGCTGACCGCGTTACAGCTCTCCGGGCTGCCGACCGACCGATTTTTGTTCCTCGGTTTTTTGCCATCAAAGGGTGGCCCGCGCCGCTCGGCCATCGACGAAGTGGCGGGAATCCGCGCTACTTTGGTTTTTTACGAGTCGGCCCAAAGGCTGGAAGCCCTGCTGGCCGATCTATCCCAAGCGCTCGGGCCACGTCCGGCGGCCGTGGCGCGGGAACTGACAAAACTGTTTGAAGAGGTTCGGCGGGGCTCTCTTTGCGCGCTTGCGGCCCACTATGCGACCGCGGGACCGCCCAAAGGCGAAGTGGTGGTGGTGGTCGGCCCGCCCTCCGACTCCGACAGAGAAACATTTGACGACGCCGGACTCGATGCCGCCCTGAAACGCTCCCTCTCGACCTCGAGTCTGCGTGATGCCGTCGCCGAAATTTCCCGGCTTAGTGGCCAGCCACGAAAGAGTGTATACGCCCGGGCGCTAGCGCTGGTCGGCGCCGGAGGAGAAGAGATGCTGGTCGACGCGGGAGGGGAAGAAGGGCCGGGTCTTGATCCGGATGAGTCCTGATGGCCCGGGCCACGAGTCTGGAAGCGGCGGAGAATTTTGGCCGGTATGCCGAGGCGTTGTGCCGGCTGGCCTTACGGCTGAAAGGCTACCGAATTGAGGCGGTACGGGCGCGAACGCCGATGGGCGAGATCGATATTGTGGCCCGGCGCGGCGGAGCGCTCGCGATCGTCGAGGTTAAGGCCCGGCGCGACACCACCAAGTTTGCCGATCCGGTCTCCCCCCGCCAGCGAGCGCGGTTGGAGCTGGCGGCGGCGGCGTTTCTGGGGCGCCACGGTGGGTTAGCGGGCCTTGCGGTGCGCTTCGACGTGATGCTGGTGCGGCCCTGGCGCTGGCCGGAGCACATTCCCGACGCTTGGCGCCCCTGATTGAAGGCAACGCATTGAGAGCGTCCGCAAACATGGTGGAAATTCTCAAAATCGGCGTCGACAACAACGGGGAAGTTGGTTTACGCATCAGCCTGTCGTCAGTGGTTCATATCTTCAGACCGTCAGTACGAGCAGAATCGTCTTGTCCACCCGTCCGGAAGCCCGGGACTATCTCCGCAAGGTCGGCGCCGCAGCCGACGCAAACATTGAGCTGGCCGAGGCCGCCTTGATGCTGGCGGTGCTTGATCGGCCCAACGGCGACCTCGATAGCTATCGCCGGCACTTGGCCGAGCTTGCCGAGGATGTCGCCGGGCGCCTGCCCCACGGCCGCGAAGACGATGTGGCGGCGCGCGTGGCGGCGCTCCGCGAAACCCTGGTTAATCGCTATGGGTATCAGGGCGACACACAAACCTATGAAGACCTTCAGAATGCCAACCTTATGGGGGTGATCGACCGGCGGCGCGGGCTTCCGGTGGCGCTGGGGATCATTTTCTTACATGTTGCACGCGTGCGCGACTGGGACATTGTGGGCCTCAACTTCCCCGGCCATTTTCTCGTTCGGCTGGAGGCAGGGGGCGAGCGGATCATTATCGACCCCTTCCGCAAGGCTCTTGAGTGCGGCGCGGTTGATCTTCGCGATCTGTTGAAGGCCACCGTCAGCACGACTGCCGAGCTGGAGCCCGAGCACTATGCGCCGGTGGATAACCGCTCGATTTTATTGAGGCTGCAAAATAATATCAAGTTGCGCTACCTGCGCGCCAATCAGGCCAACAAGGCCCTTGAAGTCCTCGAAGACATGCTGTTGTTCGCGCCAGGGGAGCCGACCTTGTGGCGCGAAACCGGCTTACTGCGCGCCCATTTCGGCAACCTTACCGCCGCCATCGAAGCCCTTGAAACCTACATGGAAAACGCCGGCACAGACCCAGCTCAGCGCCAGACTGCCGCGATCATTCAACAATTACGCAACCGCCTGAGTTAAGCCCAAGCCCCCCCCCCCGCAATCGCCCACCCCGATCGAATGGCGGCGGGCGATTGGTGCCAATGCTACAGTTATAATTATCCTGCCACAGCCAGAATTAAGCTGCCACGAACACCGGGATATCCCAGGAGATCCGGGGCTTTTCGGAGATGTGATTTTGGTCGGGGCTGGCGCCCATCCGCCCGCCGTTCCGTTTCCTTTCGGCGTGACCCAAGCCACATAGCTCGGCGCGTCAGGTCGGAGCGGCGGGGCATGGCTTCCCGATCAGAGCCAGGGGGTCATGATCATTTCTGCGGTGCCGGCCCACTCGTTGGAGATTGGCACCGTTTGGGGCTCGGCTGGGCTACCGGCTTCGATGGTGATGATG
>CAIZDL010000207.1 GCA_903931735.1 uncultured Rhodospirillales bacterium | reverse complement strand
GTCGTGGCAGCGCCCGAGCCGGCCAAGGTGGAAGACGTGCCAAAGCCGGTGGTGCCGGTTGCGGTCGCAAAGCCGGAAGCGGCACCGGTCGTGGCAGCGCCCGAGCCGGCCAAGGTGGAAGACGTGCCAAAGCCGGTGCTGCCGGTTGTGGTCGCCAAGCCGGAAGCGGCACCGGTCGTGGCGGTTACCAAGCCGGCCACCTATCGGGTGACCCTACCCAGGACCAACGGACGAGCTGGCCCGGCCAAAACAGCTGCAAAGGTGCGCGTTGTAACGCCCGATCAAATCCTGACCAAGACCGGCAAAATCTCCTGGCGGTGGTCGGAGTTTGCCATCGTTGGCGCCACCGGGCCAAAGGCCAAGGTGTGGATTTACGAAACGGTTGTCACCGAGATCAAATAAGCGAGTCGGCCGGGCTTGCCCCGGCCATCTCCGCAGGCAGGAACGGGGGGGGCGAGTTTGAATCGCCCCCCCCCGTTTTTACGAGTTCGCCAACGGCTTTACCGCCCACACGTCGCTCGCGTATTCCCCAACGGTACGGTCGCTGGAGAACCAGCCCATATTAGCGTTGTTGATCACCGCCTTAGCGGTCCAAGCACCCTCGCTCCGATAGAGATCGAGCACCGACCCGTAAACCTGACAATAATCATCGAAATCAGCGGTGACCATAAAGTGGTCGCCACCATCGGTTAATTGCCGTAGCAACGGGTGGAACCGGCCGCGATCGTCGGGCGAGAAGGCGCCATCGCCAATTTCCTGGAGCGCGCGGGCCAAACCCGGACTCGCGCCGATCCGTTCGCGCGGGCTCCAGCCATCCCGGTGCAACGCCACCACTTCGGCGGCGTTCAGACCGAATATAAAGATATTATCCGGCCCGACGGCCTCCCGAATTTCAACATTAGCCCCATCAAGGGTGCCAATCGTCAACGCCCCATTCAGCGCCAACTTCATGTTGCCGGTGCCGGACGCCTCCATCCCCGCAGTCGATATCTGCTGCGAAAGATCGGCAGCGGGGATAATCAGCTCCGCCGACGTCACCGAGTAGTTCGGCAAGAAGGCGATTTTGAGCAACCCCCTGATCGCCGGATCATGATTAACCACTGCGGCAACGTCATTGATCAATTTAATGATCAACTTGGCCGTCTGGTAAGAAGGCGCAGCCTTACCAGCAAAAATCTTTGTCACCGGAACCCAGTCACGATCTGGATTATCCTTAATATCGTGATAAAGTGCGATCGTCTGCAACAGGTTCATCAACTGCCGCTTATATTCGTGGATCCGCTTTACCTGAACATCAAACAAGCTATCGATAGAGACCTCGATACCGACTTGGCGCGCGATGTAAGCGGCCAACCGGGCCTTGTTATCGCGCTTGACCCGCCGAAACAACTCTTGAAAATCCCCATCGCTGGCCAACTCTTCCAGCACCTTCAACCGCTCCAGATGATCGATCCAGCCATTATCGCCCAGCCGCTCGGTAACCAGGCGCGCAAGGCCGGGGTTAGCATCGAGCAACCAACGGCGAGGCGTGATGCCGTTGGTTTTATTATTGATCCGGGCCGGGAATTCGGCGTGAAGATCGGCAAACACCGTCTCCTTCATCAACTCAGTATGCAACGCCGAAACACCGTTGACCTTATGGCTGCCAATGAACGCCAGATTGCCCATCCGGACCCGTCGCTCGCCGCGCTCGTCGATCAAGGAAAGCCGTTGCAATCGCCCAATATCACCACACCGGCGCGCATCCGTGGCATGAAGAAACTGGCTGTTGATATCATAAATTATCTGCATATGGCGGGGCAACACCCGCTCCATCATACGCACCGGCCACGTTTCCAGCGCCTCCGGCAACAATGTATGGTTGGTGTAGGAAAATGTCTTGGTGGTAATCGCCCAAGCCTTTTCCCATGAAACCGCATGGTGATCAACCAACAGCCGCATCAACTCGGCGATGCCAATCGCCGGGTGAGTATCGTTGAGCTGAATCGCCGCCCGCTCGGGCAACATGGTAAAGTCGCTATGCTGCTTGAGAAACCGGCGCAAAATATCTTGCAACGAGGCGCTGGTGAAGAAATACTCCTGCTTCAGTCGCAACTCTCGCCCAGTCTCGGTCGTATCGTTTGGATAAAGCACGCGGGACAGATTTTCCGACAGCACCTTATGTTCGACCGCCCGCAAATAATCACCAACCGCGAACAAGCCAAGATTCAAGGCACTGGTTGCGCGCGCTTGCCATAACCGAAGAGTATTGATGGTCTTGCCACCATAACCGACCACTGGCGTATCAAAGGCTTCGGCCAACACCCGTTCGGCGTCGACCCAACGGTGAGCATAGCCACGCGGACCATCGCGCACCGTTTCCACCCGGCCATAAAACTGGACTTCGTAGAGAACTTCCGGGCGAGGAAATTCCCAAGGATTACCAAACTGGAGCCACTGCTCAGGATATTCCACCTGCCAGCCGCGCTCAAGATGCTGCTCAAAAAGGCCAAATTCGTAGCGGATGCCGTAGCCCATACCCGGCAGGCCGAGCGTCGCCATGCTATCGAGAAAACAAGCGGCAAGGCGCCCCAGACCACCATTGCCAAGAGCGGCGTCGGGCTCGGAGGCAGTAACCTCGTCAAGGTCGATGCCCATATCGGCCAAACCCTGACGGCACTCTTCCAGAATACCGAGATTGCTCATGCCGCTGGTCAGCAGCCGGCCAATCAGAAACTCCAGCGAGAGATAATAGACCCGTTTGGCATCGACCCGATACTGGGCGCGGGTGGTCTCCATCCAGCGATCGACCAACCGGTCACGAAGGGCCAGCACCACGGCGTGAAACCAATCGCGGCGGGTGGAGTGAGGGCGGTCTTTGCCCACCGAATACACCAACCGCTCATGAAACGAGCGCCGCAGGGACTCGACGTCCAACCCACGCGGCTCCAGCACCATCCCCTTCGTCCCTGCGCTCATCAAACCGTCACCGTTGTTCGCCCAGTCTGCAACCAAGCTCTTTTTGCCAGAAACTCTGAGAGATTGCTAACAATCCGTCGGCTAATATCATTTCTGGTGCGAGGCGCTGCTCATTCCGGGCTCAACAGAAACCGAACGGTAAACTGAGGGCGTCCCGCAGCGTCGGCGGGGGCGGGGGCGAAATCCAGATGCAGAGCCTCGCCATCGCGCACAAAACGATCTGGACCGTCGCCAACACGCCACCCATATTGGGGCACAGTCTCACCATAGAATTTA
Organism: uncultured Rhodospirillales bacterium; assembly: GCA_903931735.1. Lineage (GTDB taxonomy): Bacteria > Pseudomonadota > Alphaproteobacteria > Azospirillales > Azospirillaceae > BOG-933. The sequence continues at coordinate 799 of CAIZDL010000207.1, read as the reverse complement.
CGCACCGCCGCGACCGCCACGGCACCCCGCGCCTCGGCCTGAACAATCCCGCCGCTCGGTTTATCAAAAATGAGGCTATCTTCCACCACCGAATACAAGCCCGGCATCAAGGGCAACTCATCGAAGCCTTTAACAAAGCTTTCGGTCGCAAAAGCCGGCCGCACTCCAAGCCCCGCCGCCAACCCGGCGACCAGCAAAAACGCGACCAGACCAAGACGGGAAGCAGCGCGCCGTGTCATCATGGTCTAGGCTCATACACCACTCGCCAGCGCAACACAATCACTCTCATAAAATCCGGCACTCTATAAAATCTCGATAAATGCACCGGGCGCCCGCGGTTAGCGTTGCCGACGGGGACACCAGAAGGTCGAGCGATTGGCTTGGACTTGCCGTACGATACCTCCTGTACGTGCCGGGTCACACGTACAGCCGGGGCACGCCGCCCCTGTACGCCCATAGACCGCGAAGTCGTGCTGAAAGTACCCCAGCTCGCCGGTAGATTGAACATAATCGCGCAGCGTCGAGCCCCCACGGGCGATAGCGGCGGTCAATACCGCGCGAATCGCCGGCACCAAAACCTCTGCATCCGAACCAGCCACAGTGTGCGCCGGCCGCAGAGGGCTGATACCCGCGCGAAATAATGCCTCCGAAACATAAATATACTCGGTCTACGCCACGACCCGAAATTCAGTCGGGTCTATAACGCGGAAATTATCAGTGACCGTATCGCGTAGAGTGTCCCATTGGGCTGGAACGCCGTCGCGCAAGAAGCCGAGGACAGCGTCGCAGAAGGTGCGAT
>CAIZDL010000206.1 GCA_903931735.1 uncultured Rhodospirillales bacterium | reverse complement strand
CGGATGCTATGTTTGGCTCGGCCAAAGCGGCGGCCCCGACTCCTGCATGATCCACAACCCCCACTACGATTTCAACGACGAGATCCTCACCCTCGGCGCCACCTACTGGGCGCTGCTCACCGAAACCGCACTGGAGCGGGGGGGGTAACGCACGGCGCTGGCTGATCTCTTCGCCGTGCTGAACGAGTTAGTGGCGTCCCAGCGCCGCCGAACCGAATGACGTTCTAAGGAGGCTTCGAACATGAGCACTTTTCCGCTCCGAATTTCCGAAGACCTAAAGCACATGGCCGCCGCACAAGCCGAAGCGGCTGGAGTCAGCTTCAACCAGTTCATCGCCACGACGCTTGCAGCCCGCGTCGGCGCTCAAACAGAGATAACCACTACTTCGCCAAGCGTGGCGCCCGTGCCGTGCGGGGAAGGGCAAAAGAAATCCTCAGCCACTCAGGTATCGGCACCCCACCACGCGACGACGACCAAATCGAATAGACCGCAGACGGGCGGAGATGGTGAAAACATTTTTGCCGCTGCCCGGCTATCAAGGATCAAATATAAATCGAAAACTGAAGGCGCTTCAGGAATGGCTTCTCCCACAGAAACGATTGATTGTAAGACTCTTGACGAATTTTGGAGTTACATTTCTCCAATTGGCAAGCTATTCGATAAGAATGACTCAAAGTTTATATACCGGGGGCAAGGAAATAGTGATTGGGGGCTGATACCAAAAATCTACAGGAAAGATATAATAACAAAATACAAAAGCAGAATGCTTTCTACGCTAAGTACCCATCCTGGCCAAGTTTTTTTCGAATTTGCGATGCTTTCACAATTTATCTGCCATTGCGATTCAATTGGTCTACCAATACTTGGAGACTTGATGGAATTTCGGACATATTTTAAACATGATAAAGTTATGGGTTTGCATGGGATAGACACTACTACATGGCCTGAGGATCGCGTCATTCCTTTAATGGCTCTAGCTCAACATCATGGCATTCCGACACGCCTTCTTGACTGGTCAGATAACCCATATGTCGCCTGTTACTTTGCTGCAGCGTCAGGTGTCTTTGATGCTTCATGCGAAAATTGCGATAAAATTGCTGTGTTTGGGATAAACGTAAACGCCGTTGTTTATGAAAAACATATCAAGCACATAAAGGTTCCCGGAAGCATTTCAAATAACGTATCCGCACAAAATGGATCATTTATTTTAGTGAACAATAGCGGAAACCGAGATACAGAATTTATGACCGACGTATCACTCGAGTCGCAATTAATAGACTCCCCCCGAAGCCCAATATTGAAAAAGGTAACTCTGCCGAGGGCTCTCGCAGACAAGCTTCTGGCGCGGTGCGATAAGTTCGGATTCACGGCGGCCACCATTTTCCCGGGCTACGACGGTGCGGCAAAAGCTACCCTGGAGGGGATAAGGCCAGCGACACGATCCTAAAATCCCCTACTCCAGTGAAGCCAACCGGGAGGCTTCGTCTTCGCTGACCAGGGCGTCGATGAGTTCGTCGAGGGCTTCGCCGATCATTACTTTGTCGATTTTGTAGAGGGTTAGGTTGATGCGGTGGTCGGTGACGCGGCCTTGGGGGAAGTTGTAGGTGCGGATGCGCTCGGAGCGGTCGCCGGAGCCGACTTGGCTTTTGCGGTTGGCGGCGCGTTCGGCGTCTTTGGCGGCGCGTTCGCGGTCATAAAGGCGAGAGCGTAGCACGCGCATCGCTTTTGCCTTGTTTTTATGCTGAGATTTCTCGTCTTGCTGGCAAACTACGAGGCCGGTGGGCAAATGGGTGATCCGCACCGCGCTGTCGGTGGTGTTGACCGACTGGCCGCCAGGGCCGCTGGAGCGATAAACATCGATGCGCAGGTCGCGCTCATCCACCTGAATATCCACCTCTTCCGCCTCGGGCAACACCGCGACCGTGGCCGCCGAGGTGTGAATCCGGCCGCCGGCCTCGGTTTGCGGCACCCGCTGCACCCGATGCACGCCAGACTCGAACTTGAGGCGCGCAAAAACATTGCGCCCGGTGATCGAGGCGATCGCCTCCTTATAGCCACCGATGCCGGTCTCCGAAATATCCATGGTCTCGAAACGCCAGCCGTGAAGGCCGGCATAGCGGCGATACATCTCGAACAATTCTGCCGCAAACAGTGCCGCCTCATCGCCCCCGGTGCCGGCCCGAACCTCCAAAATGGCGTTCTTTTCATCGGCCTCGTCTTTGGGCAATAACGAGATCAGCGTGTTACGCTCAAGCTCGGGGATGGTCCGGCCATAGGCGCGCACCTCGTCTTCGGCGAGCGAGCGCATTTCGGCGTCGGTGTCGGGGTCGACCAGCATGGCCTCAAGCTCGGCCATCTCGGCCCGCGCCTTGCGCACGGCCAAAATCGCCTCGGCCACCGGAGTGAGGTCGGAATATTCTTTGGAGAGCTTGGCAAAGCTCTGCATATCGCCCATGCCTTTGCCGAGAGTGTCGCGCAACTCATCGTGGCGGGCCAGCACCTTGTCGAACTTCTCGTCGAGATTCACAGCTCTATGTCCTCATTTTCCGGCGCGTTTTCCTCGTGATCGAGGCGGAACAACAGCCGCAACAGTCTCTCACCCTCGGCCCGCTGCTCGCCAACCGCGAGCTGCCGCAACGCCTCGCTCGGCCGGTGCAACAACCGGTTGACCAACCGCCGGGTCGCCTCTGCCGCATCAAGCTCCGGCCCGGCCAAAACCCCCTGCCGCACCGCCTCAAAATGCCCCCGCAACGCCATCACCGCCGGCACCGCCGCCCGCTCGGCCCGCTCGCGCAAAAAACCGGCAACGGCACACTCGACCATCTCGGAGGCCAAAACCGCCGCCGCCTCGCGGCTCCCCCTCCCCCGCACGGCCACCCGCTCCAGGTCTGCGAGATCGTAAACGAAAGCGGCATCGATGTCGCCCACTCCCGGCTCAACGTCGGTGGGAAGGGCGGCGTCGATGATAAACACCGGCCGTCGCCTGCGCCGCACCAGCGCCGCTTTCACCGCGCCCGCCGTGAGGATATAGCGCCCAAGCCCGACCGCCGTCATCACGATATCGGCCGAGGCCAGCGCATCCCCCAGCTCGGCAAAGGGGGCATGGTGACAATTGAGCCGCCGGGCCGCCGCCTCGGCCCGACTATCGACCGGCGCCACCACCGTGAGCCCGCCCAACCCAACCGCCCGCAACCCCTCGGCCAGCAACAGCCCCATGTCGCCAAGACCAACCAGCACGCCCTGACGCTTTGCCAAATCACCGTGCAAGTCGCGGGCGATTTCGAGAGCCGCCGCCACAATAGAGGTGGGCCGCTCGGAAATCGCCGTCTCAGACCGAATGCGCTTGGCAACAGCAAAGGCCGCCCGCATCAAAGCATCGAGATCAGCCCCGCACAGCCCGGCCGCCACCGATTGCCGGTACGCCGCCTTAACTTGTGCCGAAACCTGTGGCTCACCCACCACCTGACTTTCCAGCGACGCCGTAACCGCAAACACATGACGCACGGCAGCGGCCCCGGTCACCGTAAACAGCCGTCCGCCGTAAGCCAGCCCGGCCCGCTCGGCCAGCACCGCCCCGGCAGCGTTAACCGCCTCGATCCGGCCCGGAGCAACGCCAATAATCTCGGTGCGATCACACGTGCTGAGCCACACCGCCTGGGCAAGCCCAACCGCCAAGAGACGCTCCAGCAGCGCCGGAACCTCCCCAGGCTCGGTAAAGAGCCGATCCCGCTCGGCGGCGGTCCATGTGCGGTGATTGGAGCCGATCACAAAGTAGGGCAAGTGACGCCATATGCCGGATATCGGGGACAGCGTGCCGAGCGTCGGGGCCGGGCAAAGCCTAGGGGGGGGGGATACCGAAAGGCCCGCCGCTAATCCTTCTTCTTGCGAACGTCTGCGATGGCGGCCTTCATCGCCCGAAGACTAATGACCCCAGGAAAGAACTGATCGCCAATAACAAATGCCGGGGTGCCCCGAATACCGAGCGCCTCAGCCACCGTATTATTCGCGGCAAGGGCAGCTTCAACCGCTGGCGCCTCCATGTCGGACTTCAGGCGATCGGCATCAAGACCAACCGAACGCCCAATACGCATCAAGCTGTCGTCGGTATACTGCCCGCGCGTGGTCAGCAAAGCATCATGGAACTCCCGGTATTTGCCCTGGCTCTGGGCCGCCAGCGCCGCCTTGGCCGCCAACGTCGAGCCTGGCCCCAGCACCGGAAATTCTTTCAGCACCAGCCGCACTTTATCGTCGGCCTTCAACAGCGCCCTCAGATCATCTTCCACCGACTTGCAATAGGGGCAGGAATAATCAAAAAACTCAACCACCGTAACATCGCCATTGGGATTCCCAACCACCGGGGTGTGCGGGTCGTTGACCAGGGCGGCATGGTGGGTAACCAGCGCCTTGCGCAAACTATCTTTGTCGGCCTGCTGCTGGCGTGCGCGCAGCTCGGTCATGGCCTCGACCAAAACTTCCGGGTTCTTTATCAGATAATCGTGAACGACCCGCTGGATTTCCCCCTTCTGGGCGCCGCTGAATGTGCCGGACTCAGCAAAACCCGCAGCGGGGGCCAAAAAAACGGAAAGCAAAAGCCCAAGCGCGGCCGACGGTCTCAACAATCCGAAAGTCATCACCACTACTCCAAAATTATTGAGACCATTCTGACCGCGCACCAGCACGGGAGCAAGCCCATCCTCACCAAGCCGACCAATTTATCCAAGGGTGCCGGGCAGTCGGTCATAACCGCCGCACCCGCAGCTCCCGATCCCCCCGCTGGGGCGTGGGCGGCGCAAAACTTGGCTCCCGGCGCTCGCCGCCAGGGCTGCTACGCCCATGGCCACCGGGCCGACGGGCCGTTTTACGTCCGCTCCACCACCACAGCACGCCAAAACCAGCAAAAATGCCAAAGATCACCCCCACAACCACGGTCCGCACCCAACCGGCAACTTCGATTTGCAACGGCCCCGACTGGGTATCGCCATCGTCGTTCATTGCCACCGGCGCTTGCCCGGATAACTGCGCCACCGCCGCCGCCGAAACCGCACCACTCGGCGCCGCATGGGGCGCGGGCGGCAACGGGGCCGACGCGACAGCCGAAACCGCCCCGCTCGGCACAGCGTGCGGGGCTGGCGGCAATGCCCCACCCCGCGCGGCTCCAGAACCGGCACCAGGATGGTTTGGTTTGGGTACGCCGAGCATCCCGCCACCAACCGGACCAGGGCGGCCTTCAAGCAATTTTGCCGTGGTCGCGGGATCAAGCTCGCCAGTGACGGCAAGGCCGGAAATTCGCTGAAACGACGACAGCGCCGCTCTCGTCTTCTGATTCATCTCGCCGTTGGGACGACCGACTTCGAAGCCTTTTTCGGTCAACACCTGCTGCGCCCACTGAACATCGGCCGACCCCTTGGCCGCAGCGGCCCCAGACCAGAGCCCCCCGAGCGACACACCGAGCACCAGACAAACCACGCGCGCCAGCCCGATCACCCTCGCCACGATAAGCCCCCCGCCCAATTATACCCGTTCCCGCTGATGGAAACCCAGCAGCGGGACGCCACACGGGCGGCGCGGCGGCAGTCGCCGCCGATACCAAATCCCGCCACCGATACCAACTCCCAATGAGTTGGGCTCATCGGGATTTGGTATTATCCCCGCCAAGGGTGAGCATAGCGTCGGGATTCCCGCTGTTACAACAGTAATCCGCCGGATATCAGCCCTGCATATCCCCATCAAGCCGGACATAGCGGCCACGATAATAAAGAAGTGGGGCTCCTTCGGGGCGCCAATCCAGCGCCGTCACCCGCCCAATCACAATGCCATGATCGCCGCCATCGTGAATCACCTCCCGCGAGCAGGTAATCGCGGCGAGCGCCCCCGCCAGCACCGGCGCCCCTGCGGCGGTCACTCCGGCCGCCACCTCCCGCCACTGGCCTTGCGTGGCCGAGGAGGCAAAGCGCGCCGAAAGATCCTGCTGGCCCTCGGCCAAAATATTGATCACAAACTCTCGGCACGCCATAACATCGGCGTAATACCGGGAAGCGCGCGCAAGACAAAACAACACCAGCGGCGGTTCGAGGGAAACCGACGTTACCGAATTTACCGTGATGCCGAATGGCCCGCTTCCTTCCGCCCCCTTCTCCTGGCCTTCCGGACAAAAAGTCACCACCGCGATGCCGGTGGCAAAGCAACCGATGGCGTTGCGGAACCTTCTGGGATCGATGCTCATGCCCGTGCGCCTGTCTTCCTAAATGGCCCGCTATGTGAATGGCCAGCTCTGTGTAGGGAGTGCGTGGTTAGCTGTGTCATCTGCAAGAGATTTGGCGTAGAAGAACCGATGCCCGCTTTACAGGCTTCATCGCCGCGAAAGCTCAAGGGCGCGCCGCCCCGTGAACACCATATCGAAAAGCCCGTGGAAAGTCCGCTCTTTCAGTCCTTCCTAAAATTTTGTGCCCCCGAGGCCGTGTCCGTTAAGGGCACCATGGTTAAGCTGCGCCCCGGCTTCACGGTCGTTGAAGACGCCACGGCAGCGCTGTCGCTGGCATAATCAGGAGATCCGCTGGTGGCCAAGGCGAGCGGCGAAAAACGGCCGATTATCATCAAAAAGAAGAAGGCCGCCCATGCCGGTGCCCACGGTGGCGCCTGGAAGGTGGCTTACGCCGACTTCGTGACCGCCATGATGGCGTTCTTTTTGCTGCTCTGGCTCCTCAACGTCGTCACCAGCGACCAAAAGCGCGGTATTTCCGACTATTTTGCGCCATCCAGCGTTTCACGCGAGAGCAGCGGCAGCGGCGGCGTGCTCGGCGGCCAATCGCTGACCGTGAAGGGCGCGCTGATGTCGCCATCGTCGCCGCTCGAGGCCGATACCCCCGGCGTCGGCCCGCCCGGTTTTGCGACGGAAGAAGCCGAGAGCGCCGAAAACGCCAGCAACGCCGGCGATGAAAGCGGCAAGCACGACGACAAAAGCACCAAGCCCAAAGGGTCCAGCGAAAACGACATGAACCAAAAGCCGGGCGAGACCAATAAGGACTACGCCGAGCGACTCAACAAAGCCGCCGAAAAGCTTGGGCTGCCAGGGAAAGCCGTGGCCGAGCGGTTGGAGGATTTTTTACGCCGGCTTTACGAATCCTCCCCCAGCTATCTGCGCCAGCGCACCGATGAAAACCGGGCTGAATATCAAAAACGAATGGATCAAGCCGCCCACGATCTCAACGCTCCCGGCCAAAAACCGGGCGAGTCCCTGGCCGATTTTGCCTCCCGAGTCCTTGCCGCCGCCGAAAAACTCCAAAAAGCCCAGGAAGAGACCAAACAGTTCCAACAAACCGCCGCCGACATTCGCCAAGCGATCCAGTCGATCCCCGAACTTCAGGAGATGGCCAAAAATCTGGTGATCGACACCACGCCCGATGGCCTGCGCATCCAAATCATCGATCAAGAGCAAACGGCGATGTTTGCTCCCGGCGGAACCCAGCTCTCGCCCCAGGCTAAAGAATTGATGACGATGCTGGGCCGGGCCATCGGCCGGTTGCCCAACAAGCTCTCGGTCAGCGGCCACACCGACAGCTCGCCCTTCTCCCGAGGCGGTCGCGACAACTGGGACCTGTCCTCCGAGCGCGCCAACGCCAGCCGCCGCGCGCTGATCGCCGCCGGCATCGACGAATCCCGAATTACCAACGTCGTCGGCCGGGCCGACCGCGAATTGCTGATCCCCGACGACCCGAAATCACCAAAAAACCGCCGGATCGGCATCGTACTGCTCCGCGAGGTTGCCACCAGCGGCGCCCCACCCCCCCGCTGAGCCCGCCGTCTCGTGGGCCGCTCAGTTAAAGTGCTCGGTAAAAGTCCGGGTTTCCAAAGGCCGCCGGCTTTTGGTCGCCGAAGGCAATTTAACAGACGCCCCTCCACTAAGTCGGCGAGAAAACCGCCTTGCGCGTGCCGTGGCTGAAGGCCGGATCATAGAGCAAGCTATCGGGAAAACTCGCCGCGTCCAGAACCCGGCCGACCAGAATGAGCGCGGTGCGGGAGATTTGAGCCGTGCGAACCTTGGCCGCAATATCGGCAAGAGTCCCGCGAATAATTTGCTGGTCCGGCCACGTCGCCCGGTACACCACCGCCACCGGACAATCTCCGCCGCGCACCGGCACGAGGTCGGCGACCACCGCCTCGATATTGTCGATGGAAAGATGAATGGCCAAGGTCGCCCCCGAGGCGCCAAGAACCGGCAACTCCTCCCCCGGCGGCATCTGGGAGGTCCGCTTGGTGGTGCGGGTAAGGATGATGGTCTGGCTGATCCCCGGCAGCGTCAACTCATGCCGAAGCGCCGCTGCCGCACCACAATACGCCGGCACCCCCGGCGTAACATCATATGGAATGCCAAGATCATCCAGCCGGCGCATCTGCTCGGCAATGGCACCATAAAGCGAGGGATCGCCGGTATGGACCCGGGCCACGTCCTGCCCCGCATCATGGGCGGCTTTCATCTCGGCGATCATCTCGTCGAGGTTCATGCCTGCGGTATCGAGCACGCGCGCCCCCGGCGGCGCCGAGGCGACAACCTCCCTCGGCACCAGCGAGCCGGCATAAAGACACACCGGAGACGACGAAATCAGCCGATGACCGCGCAGCGTGATCAGGTCGGGCGCACCCGGCCCGGCACCAATAAAGTGAACCGTCACCCCTGCCCCTCCCCAACCGAGCGCATCGCCGAGCTTTCCTTGCCCGAGAACCCGCGCGGCGTATAAACCCACTGGCCGCCGCGCGGCTTTTCCACCATCCGGGTATCGCTCGATCCGACAATCACGATGCTCAGCATGTCGAGCAGATCGGGGGTGAGATCGGACAACGGAACCACCGACACCGATTCATCGGGCCGTCCGAGCTGACGGCCGATCACGGCCGGGGTGGCGGGCGCCCGGTGCTTCAGCAAAATCGACACCGCCTCTTCCAACTGCTGGCGCCGGCTGCGCGAAACCGGGTTGTAAAGCGCAACCGCCATATCGGCTGCCGCCACCGCTTCCAGCCGCTTCACAATCAGCGGCCACGGCGTTAGCAAATCCGAGAGCGAGACCAACGCAAAATCGTGAGCCAAGGGGGCGCCGATCCGCGAGGCCAACGCTTGAAAGGCCGAAATCCCCGGCAACACCCGGATCTCCACCCGCAGCCACTCGGGCCGGGGCGCCCGGTCGAGCAACTCGAACACCAGGGTGGCCATGGCGTAAATGCCGGGGTCGCCGGAAGTCACGAGGCACACCTTGCGCCCGCTCGCCGCCAACTCCAGCGCCTTGACCGCCCGGATTTCCTCATCGCCCATGCCATAATCATGGCGGACAACCTGGGGCGCGACCGGCTCGGCCAGTTCGTTGTAAAGCCGGTAGCCAACCAGATCATCCATCTCGGCGAGGGCTTGTGCCGCATCGGCGGTCCGCCAGCCGGCTCCGCCCGGCCCAAGGCCAACCACAGTCAACCGGCCACGCGGGCGGCCAAGCGCGCCGGCGTCAAACGGCTCAGGCGCGCGGGCAATGGCGCAGGTGGCGCCCCGGCTCTTGGCTTTCGGCACCACTAGCAGCCCGCAATTGCCAACGGCGGCCAGCGCCGCCCCTTCCGAAACGCCATGGCAGCCGACATTGGCGAACACCACCTCCGACGGATTGGCAAGGCGCGGCCGCTCGATTTCCAGGGTTTCGGCATCGAAAAAGCGCACCGGCACCCCCAGCGCCTCGGCAGCGGCATGAACCGCCGGCTCGTCGCTTTTGAGGTCGATGGAATAAAGCCCGGCCACCGCCAGCGGCGACAACCCCTGAGCTGCCAACGTCTCGCGGATCAAGGCGATCAGCTCGGCGCCGTCGCCGTTACGCTCCACCCCAACCCCAACCGCAAGGGTTTTTGGATGGTAGACCAACACCTCGGGCGAGCCTTCAACCGCCCGCTCGGTGACGCGCATCACCAACTCGGCATCGGGGGCAAAGGGCAGCCGGGTCGCGGCAAGCCAAGGCGCCCGCCCCTCCAGCCGAACCGGCGCCCCCGCCAGCAACGCGCCGGCAAACGGCTTGGCATCAGCGGGATTGGCCAACACCCACCCCTCGGGCGGATCATCGAAGGCAACGCCGAACCGAACATCGCCCGCCGTGGTGATCGCCGGGGCAACATCAAGCGCCGCACCCAGCATCCGGGCGATGGCGTGGGCACCATGGTGGCCGCCCAGCAACGGAATGATCACGCTGCCATCTTCGGCAAGAGCCAACACCGGCGGCTCCGACCATTTATCGCCCAGCAACGGCGCCAACGACCGGATCAGCACGGCGGCGGCACAAAGCCCGATGATCGGCCGCCCCGAAAGAAACAACCCGCGCAGATGCTCGGCCACCCCGACAAAGACATGATCGACCACTCCCGGCTCCAGCCGGCCACGCAGCCCGTGGATCTCCGCCCCTGGCAACGCAATCCGGATCTGCCGGGCCAACGCGAGACCGCCGGGGCTAAGCAAAATCAGGGCCGGCGGATACTCCGTCGCAGTCAACGCCATGGCGAGGCCTCCTTGAAAACCAGAATAATGGCGAAATAAGTCGCGGTGGCGGGGTCGACTTCGGCCAACGGCAGCACCCGCTGCACCGCGTGCGAGGCCCGCTCAACGTAGTGGGCGCGGTCGGTCAAGCCCAACTCCTGGATCAACGCCGCAAGGCGGGCAAAGTGCCGCCCAACCTTGACGATCGCCACGGCATCGCCAAAGACAAACCCCTCGCGCAGCCGGTCGTTGGGGAGAATTGCCGGCATCACCGCCAGCCGCTCGTCGCGCCCAACCAGCGGCAGCGGCAAAGCCGCAGCACAAGCGGTGAGCGAAGTCACCCCCGGCACCACCTCGACCTGATGCTTGCCCGCCAACCGCCCGAGCAAATAAATGAACGAGCCATAAAACAGCGGATCGCCCTCGCACAGCACCGCCACATCCTCACCCCGATCGAGGTAGCCGGCGATGGTCGCGGCGGCGGCGTCATATCCGGGCTGGGCCGAGTCGCCGCCGGTCATGGGCGCATCGATGGCGATCTGGTCTTGATCCTCCCGGAGGTAGGCGGCAACGATCGCGCGCGCCACACTTTCTCCGCGCTGAACCGGGAAGGCAACGGCACGCGCCGCCTGCAATCTCCGAAGCGCCTTGAGCGTAATCAGCTCCGGATCTCCCGGACCGACGCCCAAACCATAAACCGTGCCTCTGCTCATCGTGCTTTCCGAGTGCTCCATTGGGTGAGCGGCATCATTGGTTTCCAGCCGGTAAAGCCGCCCAGTGCCACCGTGCGCGAAATTTCGATCCGGATCAATGCGCCTCCGAAGCGTTGCGATAAACCGGCCAGCGCCGCCTCCGCCTCCAGGCTCACGGCGTTGGCCACCAGCACCCCGCCCGGCCGCAACGCCTGCCAGCAGGCATCGAACACCCCCTCGGCCGTCACCCCCCCCCCAATAAACACCGTATCAGGAGCAACCAGCCCGGCCAACACGCCCGGAGCCTGCCCGCCGACGATTTCCAGCCGGCCAGCGCCAAAGCGGTCCCGATTGACGGCGATCAGGGCTTGGCGGGCGGGTTTGGCTTCAACGGCCAGCACCCGCGCCCGTGGCCCGGCCGCCCGCAACCACTCGATGCCGATGGAGCCGCACCCGGCCCCGACATCCCACAAAACCTGTCCCGGCAACGGCTGCAACGCACTGATCGTCAGGGCCCGCGCCTCGCGCTTGGTCATCACGCCATCGGAGGCAAACAGCTCGTCGGCCAAACCAGGGGCATGTGGCAACGCCAGCGCCTCGCCTTCAGCCAGACACTCGATGGCCAGCACATTCAACGGATCGACCGAGCCATGGGGCCAGCGTGCCGCCTGCCCCTCCAGCCGGCGTTCTTGCGGGCCAGCCATCCGCTCCAGCACCGTGAGGCGGCTGACGCCATAACCGCGCCCGGTCAGAAACGCCGCCACCAGCGCGGGGGTGGTGCCGTCGCGGGTCAACACCAAAAGCCGGGCGCCGGGAAACAGCGAGCCGGCCAAAGTTTCCACCCCATGATGATGAAGGCTGAGCGCCTCGGAGCGGCCCTCGTCCCAGCCCATGCGCGCCCGCGCGAGCGCAAACGACGACGGCGCGGGCACAATCACCGCCCCCGAAAAGCGGACCGCGATCAGGGAGCCGATGCCATAAACCAGAGGATCACCGCTGGCCAGCACACAAATCCGCTGCCGGCCCTGGCGCTGCTCAAGATCGGGAAACAACGCCGCGAGCGGCTTTGGCCAGCACAAACGCTCGCGGCCATCTTCGGGGACATGCCCAAGCAACCGGGCATCCCCCACCAGCACATCGGCCTGATCGACCAACGCCCGCGCCCGGCAACCGAGCCCGGCGAGGCCATCTTCATGCAGCCCGACGACGCAAAACCAGGGAGCCGCCGTGTCACCACTCATGCCGGCTCGGCCCCAAGGGCATTGAGCGCCGCCGCCGCCATGGCGCTACCACCGAGCCGTCCGCGCAACGTCACATAAGGCACCCCGAAACCGGAGCAGATCAGCGCCTCTTTCGACTCGGCCGCGCCCACAAAGCCGATGGGGAAACCCAGAATCGCCGCCGGCTTCGGCGCACCATCCCGCAGCCGCTCTAGCAAGCGAAACAGCGCCGTCGGGGCGTTCCCGATCACCACCACCGCGCCGCCAAGCCGGCTCCCCCACAAATCCACCGCCGCCGCCGACCGGGTGTTGCCGATGGTCTTGGCGAGCGCGGGGCATTCGGGGTCGTAAAGGGTGCAAATCACCGGGTTTTCGGCGGCAAGGCGACGCTTGATCACCCCCTCGGCCACCATCCGGGTATCGGTGAGGATGGGCGCGCCCTGGCCCAACGCCGCCCGCGCCGCCTCAACAATGTCGGCACTCCAGGCCAAATCAGTCACGATAGCGGGCTGACCGCTGGCATGAACAACCCGGATCGCAAGATCGTGCAGGACCTCGGGCAGCCGTGAAAGGTCGGTCTCGCTCCGAATGATCTCGAACGAACGCCGATAAATCTCCTGGGGATCGCGCAAATACTCAAGCACAGCAGCAATGCTCCTCAAATGCTCCAGCGCCGCGGCGAAAGCGGGCCGTTGGGATGATCGGCGAAAGGATGGCCCGAACCATGGCCGTGGTGGTCATGCTCATGGTCATCATGCTCATGGTCATCATGGTCGTGGTCATCATGGTCATGGTCATGGTCGTGGTCGTGGTCGTGGTCGTGGTCATGATCGTGGTGGTTATGACCGTGATCGGCGCAGATTTCCAGCACCCCCGATGCAGCATCGCGAACCCGGTCGACAAAGACCTCGATCACGCCGGGATGGTCTTTGAAGTATGGCGCCTCGATAAACTCAAGGGTCGGATGGCGCAACCGCGCTTTTGCCAAAGTTTCACGCAGCCGGCGCACCAGCACGCCATTAAACAGCAGGTATGGAAAGACCACGATCCGCCGGTATCCGAGCCGGGCAGCATGATCGATCGCCACTTCCATGTGCGGAAAGGTAACGTCGAAAAAGCCGATCTCGCCCCAACCAAAGCCCAAGCTCTCCCACAACAGACGCATGACCTTGATCAGGTTGCCGTTGGCATCAAAATCGGAGCACCCCCGCCCAATCACCAGCAGCAAGCTTTCGTCGCGCGGCACCCGCTGATCGAGCGCGGAGAGAATACGCTCCGACGCCGCCGCCAGCAAATGGGGGTCAACACCAAACGTCCGGCCGTAAATCACCTCAACCTCGGCATGATCGGCCTGAAAGCGGGCGATCATGCCCGGAATATCGGATTTCGCGTGACCGGCCGCAAACAGCATACAGGGAATGACCACGATCCGCCGATGCCTTGCCGCCGCCAGCTCACGCAGCATCGCGGGCAGCAGCGGCTCAGACAACTCCAAGAAAGCGTGCTCGACCACATACTCGGGCACCATGCCCCGCACAGCGGCAGCCACCGCCCGAAACTCGTCGGCACCATCGGCGTGGCGGGTGCCATGGCCGCAAAGCACCACGGCAATGCGTTCGGTCATCATCGGCTTTTCCTTATCTGCGAGCCCGGTCTGCGAGCCCGGCCAAAATCTCGTCCCGCCCCCCGTGAGGCAACCCCGCCGCCTCGGCGATTTCCACCATCAGCGGCCGGCGCAAACCGGCCTGTGCCAAAAGGCCAGAGTTGGCCAGCACCTCGCCCGGCGGCCCTTCCCGCAGACACCGGCCCCCGGCGAGCACCGCCACCCGATCGGCCCAGCCATAAGCGAAATCAATGTCGTGGGTCGAGAACACCAAGGTGGTGCCGCCAGCATTCAAGGCTTCGAGAGAAGCCAGCAGCAACTCCGCACCCTGGGCATCGAGGCCGGCGGTGGGCTCATCGAGCAAAATCACCTCGGGCCGCATCGCCAACACCCCGGCAAGAGTCACCCGGCGCTTTTGACCATAACTCAGCATGTGGGTCGGGCGCGCGGCCAGCGCCTCAATCCCCACCATCGCCAGCGCTTCGGCCACCCGCGCCCGCACCTCGGCAACGCTTAAACCCAAATTGAGCGGCCCGAACGAAACATCTTCGGCCACCGTCGCCGCGAACAGTTGGTCGTCGGGGTCTTGAAGCACCAGCCCGACCCGGCCGCGCCAAGCCGTGAGCGCCGCCCTGTCATACGCCGCCGGCACACCGCCGACAACGATCCGCCCCCGCCCCGGTTGCAGCGAGCCGTTAAGATGAAGGAACAGCGTGGTCTTGCCGCAGCCATTGGCCCCCAGCACCGCCAGCCGGCAGCCGCGCGGCACGGTCAGCGACAGCCCCGCCAGCGCCAACACCCCGCCGGGGTAGGTATGGCAGATCTCCTCGGCCGCGAGAACAGCCTCGCTCACGCCCTCTAAAATCGCCTCGCTCACGCCCTCTAAAATCGCTTCGCTCATGCCCTCTAAAATCGCTTCGCTCATGCCCTCTAAAATCGCTTCGCTCATGCCCTCTAAAATCGCTTCGCTCATGCCCTCTAAAATCGCTTCGCTCATGGCCACACCAGGGCCGACGCCACCACCACCACCGTCATCAGCACAGCCAGGGCCAAGCGTTTTACGGAAAGCTCGGGCTCCGCGCTCAACACCCGCAAATCACCCTGATAGCCCCGCGCGGCCAGCCCGGTATCGAGTCTGCGCCCCCGATCGAGGGAGCGCAAAAACAAACCACCGACCAGCAAGCCCAACGACCGGATGCTGGTCTTGAAATTTCGGTAGCCCAACCGCGCCTCCTGGGCTTGGCGCGCGGCCGATGCCCGCTCCAGCACCACGAACACCAGCCGGTGCATAAGATAAGCAAGCTCCACCAGCGCAGGCGGCATTCCGAGCCGTCGCGCCAACGCCAACAAGTCGGGAATCGGGGTGGTGAGAATGAGGAAAGCAAGACAGGCCACGGCGGCCAACGACCGAAGCTGCACCGCCACCGCAAGCGCCAACCCCTCGGGCGAGAGCGACAACAACGGCCCCGCGCCCTCCAACTGAACCGACACCGCCAGCGCCGGCAGCCCCGCGAGCAAAAACCCCGCCGGAACCACCATCACGCCCCAAAAGGCACGGGCCGGCACCTTGGCGCCAATCACGGTGGCAAGAAAGGCGGCGGCAAAAACCTGGTGGGCGACGCTGGCCGCTGGCAACGCAAAATCAGCCGCCAGCAAGCCCACCACAAACAACGCCTTTTCGCCGGGATGGATAAAGCGCCAGCGATTGGTCCAGGCGTGGCGATCAGTCGCCAGCACGGTTTTGCTCCCGGCGTCCCCGGCGATAGCCAAGATAATACCCCAACACCCCGGCGCCCAACGCCGCTTGAAGCGCAAACAACAGGCTTTCCACCTCGGTACTGGGCGGCTGCCAGAGCGGCTTGAACCAAGGCTGGTAACCCGGCGCGAGCGACGCTATCGCCGTCATCCCCTCGCTATCGGAACCGTTAAAATCAGCGCCGCTCCGCCCGAGCAACGGCACCACGGCAATGACCAGCGCCGCCGCGATCAGCGCGCCATTCAACCGCTTCATCGCGCACCGCCTTTAAGAAATGCCCCGCCCTTAAGAAAAGCCACCGCGAACATTTCCTCGCGGCTGTATTGAAGCATCAGATTGACCGCAACCACCGTGACCAGCCCTTCGATAATGGCGAGCGGCACCTGAGTTACGGCGAAAATGGCCAAAAACTTCACCAGCGCGCCACCAAACCCGCTGGCCGGATCGGGAAACGCCAACGCCAACTGGCAGGCGGTGACGCAATAGGTGGCAAGATCGCCCAACATCGCCGCAAGGAAAACCCCAACTGCCTGGGGCGCTCCCAGCGCGCCAACGCTCCGAAGCACGAAGAACGAAACCCAAGGCCCAACGATGGCCATGGAAAAAATGTTGGCGCCCAGCGTTGTCAACCCGCCGTGAGCAAGCAACAACGCCTGAAACAGCAAAACGATCGAGCCCAGCACCGTGGTAATCGAGGGGCCGAACAAAATCGCCCCCAGGCCAACCCCGGTCGGATGCGAACAGCTCCCGGTTACCGAGGGAAGCTTGAGCGCGGAAAGCATGAAGGCAAAAGCGCCGCTGGCGGCCAGCAACAACCGCGTCTCGCGGCGCTCCTCCATGAGTTTAGCGACCTTACGCGCCCCGCGCAGCACAAACGGTACCGCTGCCACGGTCCAGGCCAAAGCGTGAAGCGGAGGCAAATAGCCTTCCATGATATGCATCGAACGCACCCTTTCTCCGGCGCACCCCGGCCGGACGGCTAACGTTGCGAGCGACGGCAGGTCTCCTGGCTCACGGGTCAGCGTCCTTCACCATAGCCTTCCCAACGGGCAAACGACCCACCAGTGGCGTCATGACGGCAAGGACTCGCCGTATACAGTTGCGGGGGCAGCCACGGTCGGCCAGCCGTTTCCGGCCATCCTCCGTGTTCCCTTTTAGGCTCGGAACGCCTTTGTCCCGAGCCACCAGCGCTCGTTGACCAAGCTAGCCCCACGAACGCGATCCGGTCAAGCCCCCACTCAAAGCTTGACCCGGAGCCGCTGGATATTCATTCCATAGGGAGTCAGGCCATAAGGCGCTAGCCCGCCCGTTCAAAAGGACCAGCCTCCGCGTGTTTAATTCCGCCGACGATAGCCTCCCCGCCGATTTTGCCTTTCCGGTGTTCGAGCCCGGCTGGGTGTGGTTGACCGGCGCCGGGCCGGGAGACCCTGGGTTGCTGACCCTTCACGCCCTTCATGCCCTGCGCTCGGCCGATATCGTGCTTTACGACGCGCTGATCGATCAGCGGGTGCTGGCGCTCGCGCGGCCGGATGCAGAGCGGGTTTATGTCGGCAAACGCGGCGGCCAGCGCTCGTGCAAGCAGGAAGACATCTGTGCCCGATTGGTGGGGCACGCCAAAACGGGCCTGCGGGTGCTCCGGCTCAAGGGCGGTGACCCCATGATGTTTGGGCGCGGCGCCGAGGAGGCGCTGGCGTTAAGCGAGGCCGGCATCCCCTTTCGGGTTATTCCTGGCGTTTCCGCGGCGATCGGCGGGCTGGCCTATGCCGGCATTCCCCTCACCGCGCGGGGCATCAACGAAGCGGTAACCTTCGTCACCGGTCACGACATTCACGGCAAAATTCCGGAGCAGATCAACTGGGAAGCCCTGGCCAAAGGCTCGCCGGTGCTGGTGCTATTCATGGCGCTGCGCAACCTTCATGGTATCGTGCCGCGCTTGCTGGCGGGCGGACGCAATCCGGCCGAGCCGGTGGCCATCGTCCGGGCCGCCACCACCCCCGAGCAGCAGGTAACCGAAACCACCCTCGGCGCGTGCGTAGCGGTCGCGGCCGGCATCGAGCCCCCGGCCCTGGTGGTGATCGGCGAGGTGGTCCGGCTAAGGCCGTTGCTGACCCAAGCCGGCACCCGACTGGAAACACCATCATGACTGACGGCGGCACGCCCGGCGGGCTGATCATCGCGGCTCCGGCATCATCGAGCGGCAAAACCACCCTCACCCTCGCTTTGCTGCGCCATTTGCGCACTGCCGGGGTTCGGGTGGGCTCTTGCAAGATCGGCCCCGACTACATCGACCCCGCCTTCCACGCCGCTGCGGGCGGGCGCCCATGCTGCAACCTCGATGGCTGGGCGATGCGCCCTGAAACCCTGGCCGCGCTGGCGTCGGATGCCGGCCGGGACGCCGATCTGGTGATTGCCGAGGGCGTGATGGGCCTGTTCGACGGCACCGAAACCGGCGGCGGCTCGACCGCCGATCTGGCCGCAGTCACCGGCTGGCCGGTGGTGCTGGTGGTGGATGTTAAGGGCCAAGCGGGCTCGGCCGCCGCCACGATCCACGGGTTCAACAGCTTCCGGCCCGGATTGCGGCTGGCGGGCGTGATCTTCAACCGCGTTGGCGGCGACAAGCACGAGCGCATGGTGCGCCAAGCCTGCGCACCTCTGGGCGTGCCGGTGCTGGGCGCGCTCCGCCGTCATGCCGACTTGGCCTTGCCCGACCGGCACCTCGGGCTGGTCCAGGCGGGTGAGCACCCCGACCTCGAAGCCTTCCTCAACCGCGCCGCCGCGATCATCGCCCGCGAAATCGATATCACCGCCCTCGCCGCCCTCGCCCGGCCACTGACCTTACCCCAACCCGAGCCCGGCCACCGATCCGGCCCAGCCCCGCTGGGACAACGCATCGCCGTTGCCCGCGATGTCGCCTTTGCCTTCGCCTACCCCTGGCTTTTGGCGGCTTGGCAGGCTGCGGGAGCGGAAATTTTGCCGTTTTCCCCCTTGGCCGACGAGGCGCCCGCCGCCGGGAGCACCGCAGTCTACCTTCCCGGCGGCTACCCCGAACTCCATGCCGGCCGCCTTGCCGGCAATGCGCACTTCCTTGGCGGTCTTCGCGCCGCCGCTGAGGCCGGCACCCCGGTGTTTGGGGAATGCGGCGGCTATATGGTGCTCGGACAAGGGCTTATCGGGGCCAATGGAACCCGCCACGCCATGGCTGGCCTGCTCGGTCTTGAATGCTCGTTCGCACGGCGCACGCTGCACCTTGGCTATCGCCGCGCCCGGCTGGCGGCGGCGGGACCTTTGGGACCGGCCAATAGCGACTATCGCGGCCACGAATTCCACTTTGCCAGCGTGCTGGAGGGCGCGCCGGTGGACCCCTTGTTTTTCTGCGAAGATGCCCGGGGCGCCAGCCTTCCACCCAGCGGCGAGCGGCGCGGCCCGGTCGCCGGCTCCTTCATCCACCTGATCGACCGCGCATGACCGGGGATAGCGAAATCACCGAGGACGAACAGCGCTGGACGCGCAAAATGGAAGCGCGAGCAGCGCTGGCCGAGGCACGCTGCGCCGAGCATACCCGGGAAAAGGGCCTGCTGATGGTCCATACCGGCGCCGGCAAGGGCAAGACCACCGCCGCCCTTGGCCTCATTTTGCGCGCCGTCGGCCATGGCTTTCCGGTTGGGCTGGTGCAATTTGTCAAGGGCGGGTGGAGCCCGGGCGAGCTTGGGGCACTCGCGCGCTTTCCCGAGTTGGTGACGGTGCGGGTGCTGGGCGAAGGCTTTACCTGGGTCACCCGCTCCCGCGCCCGGGACGAGACCGCCGCCCGAGCCGCCTGGGAACAAGCCCTCACCCTGATCGCCGAGCCCAGCTACCGCCTGATCGTGCTGGATGAGCTGACCATCGCGCTCCGCTACGGCTTTCTGAACGCGGCCGAGGTGGTGGCTGCCCTCACCGCCCGCAGGCCCGGCCTTCACATCGCAGTCACCGGGCGCAACGCCCCGCCCGAATTGATCGAAGCCGCCGATCTGGTAACCGAAATGACCCTGGTGAAACACCCCTACCAAGCCGGGATCAAGGCCCAGCAAGGCATAGAATTTTAGGGGGCGCCCCCCGACAAATATGACCAGCCCGCCGCCACCAGCACCAAAACGATCTGCCACGCCCGGTGATTGAGGTCGAGCGCGGCGTCGATATCCGCCACAGTCGCGGCCGAGCGGCCATCTCCCATCCAGGCGTCTTCAACCACGACACCGCCATAGACCCGGGGTCCGGCCAAACGCAGCCCCAAGGCGCCGGCCATCGCGGCCTCGGGCCAGCCGGCATT
>CAIZDL010000205.1 GCA_903931735.1 uncultured Rhodospirillales bacterium | reverse complement strand
CGCAGAAGAAGGCGTTTCGGATTGCCGACAACAAGCTGGCCCTCAATGCCGGCTGGAACGACGAGTTGTTGCGGCTGGAGATCGAGGAACTTCAGGTCCTCGACTTCGACCTCGGTTTGACCGGCTTCGGTGGCGAAGAACTCGAAACCCTGCTCGGCGCGACCGGCGAAGACGATGGTGCCGGCGGGGACTCTGGCGACGAGGACGCCGCCCCCGAGCCGCCGGCCGAGCCGGTCAGCCGCCCGGGTGACCTGTGGGTTCTCGGCCGGCATCGGCTGCTCTGCGGTGACGCCACCGTCGCCACCGATGTCGAGCGGTTGCTGGCCGACATCGTGCCGCATCTGATTATCACAGATCCACCTTACGGCGTCTCCTACGATCCCGCTTGGCGCAACAAGGCCGGGGTGTCGAGCACCAGCCGCACCGGCAAGGTGGCCAACGACGACCGCGCCGACTGGCGGGAAGCCTGGGCGCTGTTCCCCGGTGAGGTCGTTTATGTCTGGCACGCCGCTGTTCATGCGCGGGTGGTGGCCGAGAGTCTCGAGGTTTGCGGTTTCGTCGTTCGCAGTCAGATCATCTGGTCGAAGCCCCGTTTCGTGCTCGGGCGAGGAGATTATCACTGGCAGCACGAGCCCTGCCTCTACGCCGTGCGCAAGGGCGGCACCGGCCATTGGCAGGGAGCCCGTGATCAGGCGACGGTGTGGCCAATCGCCAGCGGCGAGGACGACGGGGCGACCGTTCACGGCACCCAGAAGCCGGTCGCCTGCATGCGCCGGCCGATCGAGAACAACTCCGCCGAGGGGGATGCGGTCTATGAACCGTTCTCCGGCTCCGGCACCACGCTGATCGCCGCAGAACGGACCAAACGGCGCTGTTTTGCCCTCGAACTCGATCCCCGCTACGTCGATGTCGCGGTGACGCGCTGGCAGACCCTGACCGGCGAGATTGCGGTGCTGGAGGGCGATGGACGGTCGTTCGACGAGATCACCGCTGGGCGGGCTGCCTGAACATGCGCGGCGGCACGCTGTTTTCCGGCATTGGCGCACCCGAGTGCGCCGCGCCGGGCATCGACTGGCGCTGGGCGGCCGAGATCGATCCGTTCGCCGCGGCAGTGTACCGGACGCACTTTCCGGGCGTGCCCAACCTCGGCGATGTCACCGCCGTAAACTGGCAGGGAGTTGATGATGTCGATTTCATCGCCTTCGGAAGTCCCTGTCAATCATTCTCAATTGCCGGCCACCGAGGTGGACTGGATGATCCGCGTGGTAACTTGGCAATCGTCGCCCTTGACGTGGTTGATCGACTCCGCCCCCGCTGGTTCCTTTGGGATTATGAGAAGACCCGCGATATGTGGAGTCTGCCGCGGCGACATCGCTATTGCCGCGGCGTCGACCATAGAAACGCTCTACATAATATTATGGCTTTCCGGTCTCCTTCAGCATTGCCAGCAGCTTGTCGGGGGCCTTGAACTGGCCTCGGGTCAGCATTGGCGCGGCCGTCTTGGTGAGCATCTGGAGCTTCTCGGTTGGATCGGCCCGCAGGTAGATTTCGGTACTCTGGACACTGGCATGGCCAAGCCACAACGAGACCTTGCGTACGTCGCCGGTTGCCTCCAGGGTGTGCATAGCGCAGGTATGACGCAGGACATGGGGCGTAATGTGCTTCCTGGCGAGGGATGGCAATTTCTTCGTCGCCGTGGTGACATGCTTGGAGAGAATATACTAGAAGCCGAAGCGGGTCATACCTTCACCGGTGGCATTGAAGAACAAGTCACGCCCACCGTTTGTCGGGCGGACGGAAAGCCAGGACTTCAATGCCGCGGTCGTTTCCTTCCATAGCGGTAGTATGCGCTCACGCCGCCCTTTTCCCATGACGCGGATACTGGACGGCGGTT
>CAIZDL010000204.1 GCA_903931735.1 uncultured Rhodospirillales bacterium | reverse complement strand
TCGGGTGCTGGGCGGGGCGACGGTGACCGCGCTGGGCACCGGGGTGCTTACTCTGGGCGGCGTCAATACTCTGACTGTCACCGGTGACAGCACGGTCGGCGGCGCTTCGACCGGACAAATCACCCTCGGCGGCGCCACGCTCTCGGATGGCGTAACACTGACGGTGGGCGCGGGCGCGGCAACGCCAATTTCCCTTGCCGCGATTACCGGCACGGCGGCTGGCGCGTTGTCGAACCTGACCTTGAACACCACCGGCGCGGTGACGGTCTCGGGTGCCATCGGCACCGACATTGGCACGCTGACGGTGACCAACAGCGGCGGGACGACGTTTAGCAGCACGGTTGACGCGACGACGCTGACGCTGACCAATACTGTGGGCACGATCACCTTTAATGGTGCCTTGACTGCCGCCACGCTGAATACCGGGAGCACCTCGTTTGGTGTCGCGCTAAACGGCGGCGCCACCGTCACCAATGCGGTGAGTTTCAATAATACTGGCGGTGTCACGCTTGGTGACGGCGCCGGGGCTAACGATACTCTGTTGTTCACAGGCGGTTTGACCAGCACCGCCTCGACCACCACGGTGAATGGCACTGTGCGCACGGCGGCCCAGCCGTTGATCCTGGGTGCGGTGACCCTCGGCGGCAGTTCGACCCTCGACACCACCAACGCGGGCGGCAGCACCAACGGCGAAGCGATTACCGTTGGTGCGGTGACCGGCGCCGGAATAAATCTTACTCTGAACGCGGGTACGATTGGTTTGATTTCCACCGGCCAGATCGGGACGACGGGCGCCGGGAAGCTCGGCACGCTGACGTTGACCAACAGTGGCGGCGCGACGTTTGGCGGCTCGGTCGATGCCGCGACGGTGGTTTTGACTGATACTGCCGGCACGATCGCATTTCTGGGTAACACTAGGATTGCTACTGGCCTTACGACGGCGGCGAACGGCTATTCGGTGTCGTTTACCGGCAGCAGCAACACCATTGCCGGGGCGACGACGTTCAACAACACCGGGACGCTGACGCTGGGCGATGGCGGTGACGCCATCGAGTTCACCGGCGGCTTGGTGGCAACGGCGCCCACGACTCGGGTGTTGGGCGGAGCGACGGTGACCGCGCTGGGCACCGGGGTGCTTGATCTGAGCGGCGGCCATAGTCTGCAGGTCAACTCAGACAGCGTGGTTGGTGGTAGTTCGACCGGGCAGATTACCTTGACTGATGCCGTGCTTCTTAACAATAGCACGCTGACGATAGGCACGGGGGCCGCTGCGACGCCGATTTCTCTTGGCGCGATTAGCGGTGCGGGATCAACACTCATTCTGAATACCACAGGTGCGGTGACGGTCTCGGGTTCCTTGGGTACCAGTGGGGTGGTATTGCAACAGTTGACGCTGACCAACAGCGGCGGGACAACGTTTGGCGGCTCGGTTGATGCCGACACGGTGACGTTGACGGACACCACCGGCACAATCGCGTTTCAGGGCAACACGACGGTTAATACTGGCCTCACGACGGCGAACAAGGCCTATTCGGTGTCGTTTACCGGCAGCAGCAACACCATCGCCGGGGCGACGACGTTTAGCAATACCGGGACGCTGACCCTGGGCGACGGTAGTGACGCCATCACCTTTGCCAGTGGGCTGACCCACACGGCGGGCGCGACCCACACGTTTGGTTCCGTGTTGACAACGAACAGCCCGATTGTTTTGGCCGCGCTGACGCTTGATGGCGATACGACCTTCAACAGCGGTACGGGGGCGACCACCTTTGGGGGCGCGGTGGCGGGGAGCGGCAAGAATTTAACGCTAACCGGCGGTAACGTCTGGTTTGGGTCAACGATCGAGGCGGCCGCTCTTACTATTTCCGCCTCGGGCAGCGTCGGCAATCAGAACACGAGATCGGGCGGGCTCGAGCAGGATGGGGCGGGCATGGCCGTCGGGAGATTGGTGTTTAGTACGACTACGACACCAGCGAGCATCAGGATGTACGGCTGGATTGGCGGCATCTCAAGAGTGGACACGGCGCTGATGGTGACGTCCCCGCGTGGCCCTCAATACACCATCAATGGTTGCCCGATCGGCCAAGTTTGCACAAACATCGTCACTGGTCTGGTTAATTCGTTGAACTATAGTGCAGACGTTGACAAGAAGGTGCTGGCAGCCGAACCAAATCGTTATGTTGATGACGAGAATACCTACAACATGATCCTCTGGAATAACGATCTGTGGTAATCGTCGGGCATGGTTTGTGACAAAATGGTTGGGTGGTGCCCCGCTGGAAACGGGACGTGGTGGTCATCCGGACTGGAAGACTTTTTTTCAGTGAAACATGGTTAGCCGCCTATCCATAAAAATTTGGGGCAGGGCGATAAGACCACGAAGAGAGGACGACATGGCTGGCACTGGGATGGTTAGATTTGCTGCTTATATTAGCACGGCATTTCTTCTCGGAGGGTGCCAGGCGGTGGTAACCTCGTCGGCAGGCGGCGAGTCCGGCGCGCAAGGCAAGCTGATCGCCCTGGGAAAAAATGATTTGGGCGAGGACTGTAACGCTCGGCCGTGGGCGGCGCCTTCCGGGGCGATTGGCGTTAAAAGCCATTATAAGATTTTCTGCGGCAAATGGGATTCGCCCAGTGGCTCAGTATACCAAGTCGAGGCGTCGGCCGAGTCGAGTTCCGCGCTCAATGGCTTGATGCAGGCCGGGTGGTGGCGCGAGCGGCTCAATGCCAATATGGCCTGTAACTTTGGGAATGATAGCCGGATACTTGGGGATATCCCCATTCGTGTTCTGGATTGTCATCAGGCCCGGGGCGATTGGCCGCACGTCGCGATTGGGGGCGTCAGCGGCGGCGCCATTTATCTCGCCGATGGTATTCCGCGCTTGCTGCCAAACATCGCGACCGCGATCGGAATTTTGAGCGGCCGTAGCATTCGTCTGGAAGAAGGCGAGGGAAACCGGGGCGATGCCGCGTCTCTGGCCAGCCGCCTGGAAAAGCTTGGCAAGTTCGGAACCGGTGACCAGCAGGAGTTCAGCAAGCTGATGAAGCTGGCTGAATATGAGAACGCGCTGGGGAACCATGCGTCAGCGGCGAACAGATATACCCAAGCAATCGAATTGTTGGATAAACTTCAGTCGAGCGATAGTGGCGGTAAAGCCGAGCCGACCATGAACCTCGCTCTTGAACAGAGTAATCAGGAGAGATACGCGGCCGCTGACGCGCTTTTTGATGTGGCGCAAAAGTTGATTGAAAACGCCGTCGATCCGACATTGAAGGCTCGATTGGTTTCGTATCGGGCTATGCACGCGGCAAACCAGCATCAATCGGAAAACGCGATTGCGTTGGCTCAAGAGGCGCTGAGGCTTCAGGGCGAATTGATGGGTGAACTTGGCATCGGCCAATTGGACGACGTTGCCGCGACGGGCTTTATTGGTGGTGGCATTAAAACCAAGGCCGGTATTTTGTCTCTGCCCAGCGATCGGGTGGTGGCTGACCAGACGATGACCTTGTATCTGCGCGCGATTGTCGAATATGGGGCGGGGCAGCGCGATGCGGCCGCCGAAACATTACGCGAGGCGAAGCGGGCCGCGGATCTGCAAGGTGTTCCCCGCTGGTGGCGCGCGAATTTGCTGGAGCTGGATGGCGCGCTGGCGAATTCAGAAAAGAATTACTCGTCGGCGCGCAGTGCGTTGGCGGAAGCGATCAGTCGTCGTCACGAGCATTTCGGCGCGTCTCGTACCGAGGGCTTGTACTGGCTGGCGCTGGGGGCCGCCTATGCTGGCGACAATTATGCCGACGATGCGCTCAAAGCCTATCGCGAAGGCTTCCGGATCATTGATGCTGCGAACAAAGCGCTGACGACTTCGGGTGGTGGCGTTCCCTATGATGTCGCCAGTCCTTTCTTTGCGCTGATTATTGCTGCGGCGGAGCGCGAGGGGGCGGATCGCCAGGCTTTGATGAGCGAGTTGTTTGATGCGGCTCAGGTAATTCGAGGCGCGAAGGTGGCATCGGCGATTGCGCAGACGGCGGTGAGGTACTCTTCGTCTGATCCAAAGATCGCGGGCCTTACCCGTGACTTGCAGGAGTCGCAGCGGAATTTGGATCAGCTTAACGAACGGCTGAATATTGCTGAAGCTGATGCCCACTCTGACCCAGTAAATATAAAGAATATCAAAGAACAGATCGAAGCGGTTCGGGAAAAGGCCGGTGCGCTCGAGCAAGATATTCAGGTGGCGTTTCCTCAATATCGGCGCCTGCTTGATGCTCCTGCCAAATCATCCGAGGTGATGGCGCTGTTACGGGGTAACGAGGCGATCGTTCAGATCATTGTTGGATCTCCGAAGAGTTTGGTTCTGTTTATCGACAATCATGAGATCAAAGCCTATCAGGCTGATCTGTCGTCAAAAGACGCGGAAGAGATTGTGCATGAGCTTCGCGCGCCTTTTGACGCCTCGACGTTGAAAAAGTTTCATGTTCAATCGGCGTATGCTCTCTATCAGGTGTTGTTTGCCCCGGTGGCGGATCGTGTCAGTAAGCTGAAACATTTATTGATTGTGCCGACCGGGCCGCTGTTGAGCCTGCCGTTTGGCGTTTTGGTCACCCAGCCCCACGAGGGAGTTGGCAAAGACCAGGATTACCGGTCGGTCAAGTGGCTGGGGGCCGATGTTGGCCTGACGTTGGCCCCGTCGATCCGCTCGTTCATCGACGTTCGGAAATTGGCTGGCCGGTCGGGCGGGTCGCGCTCAATAATCGGGTTTGGTGATCCCGCACCGCTGGCGAAGTCTGATGTCGATGCCATCATGAAGGTGCTCAAACTTCCCGAAGCATGCCGGACTAAG
Source organism: uncultured Rhodospirillales bacterium (assembly GCA_903931735.1). GTDB lineage: Bacteria > Pseudomonadota > Alphaproteobacteria > Azospirillales > Azospirillaceae > BOG-933. Next base: position 832 of record CAIZDL010000204.1, on the reverse strand, counting down.
ATCGATTTACTGCCAAAGGCTCCCCGGTTGGTCGGGGTCCAGCAGGAACTCGGCGGTGTTGTGGCAGCGTTGGGGGGCAATACGGGCGAACTGGTCTATGGGCCATCGTTCACTAAATCAGCTTTACTTGGGAATGGCCGGTTTGCGAAGGCGTTGTCGGAATCGCGTATCGTTTATTTCGCCACTCACGGTTTGGTCCCTGCGGATTTGGGGGACTGCCTGCCCGAACCGGCGTTGCTCGCAGCACACGGCGTGACCCCGGATTCGAATGACAACGGGTTGTTGATGTCGAGTGATATCGTCACTTCGATGCGGCTGAATGCTGACTTAGTTGTACTCTCGGCCTGTAATACCGGTGGCAATGGCAGCGTGACTTCGGGCGAGAGTTTGACCGGGTTGGCCCGCGCGTTCTTCGTTGCTGGTGCCCGCTCCCTGCTTGTCTCCCATTGGTCGGTTGACAACGCGGCCACAATTAAGCTGATGGCCTCCGTGTTTCGCAATTACTCGACGAGCCGGTCGCTTGGAGTGGCCGACGCGCTGCGAAAGAGTGGGGTTGAAATGATGCAAAGCCGCGAGTTGTCCCACCCGTATTACTGGGCGCCGTTCACGGTGGTTGGAGATGGTGGCGGTGATGGGGCTTTGTGACCCCGGTGCTCAGTAGAGGAACGGTTGTCTTAAATTCAAATTTGTGCTAGGATGATGGCCACGACGTGCTCTAAGCTGGGGAGTGGGGATGATGCGGAAATTGGTCGCTTGGGTAGGTCTTTTGGCGCTTGGCACCATGGCCGGCCCGAATCTGGCTGGGGCGCAATCGAGAGCTGAGATCATTAGG
>CAIZDL010000203.1 GCA_903931735.1 uncultured Rhodospirillales bacterium | reverse complement strand
GCACTGACAATTCAAGAAATTGACGCGGTATCTGGCGCTATTTCCGTGGCTGCGGGCCAACAAGGTGGCGCCATACAGAAAATTACAAGCAACGTTCTCGAAGCCCATAAGGGCACAGCAGAAGTCGCGCGCAATATTGCTGGCGTTCGTAATGGCGCATTGGTCGGGAGCACGGCCGCTCAAGACGTTTTTACGGCATCACGAGACCTCAGCCGTCAGGCAGAATCGATGCGCGCTGTCGCGGACGACTTTCTAATTCGGCTGCAAAGCGGTGGAGCCTCGCTGGAATGGGGGCCGGCATGGCTCACCGGTAACGCAGAAATAGATGCCGATCACAAAATGCTGGTTCTCTATATCAATGAACTCAACCAAGCCATGTATGCTGGAGAAGGGCGGAACGTCGCCGCCGGAATTTTAGGCAAACTGATCCAGTACACCCGCGACCATTTTTCCCGCGAAGAAGTGATCTGGAAGAAGGGCGGTCTCACGAGCTTGGCTAACCACCAGGAATTTCATCGTTCATTGGTCGCGGAAGTCGAATCCCTTCAACGTAATTTCGCCGAGGGCAAAGCTGCCCTTACCGCTGACTTAATGTCGTTTTTGCGGGAATGGCTTATAAACCACGTCTTCAGTGTCGATAAAGCCGCAGTAAAAGAGATCAACTCGCGGATGTAGCGGAAGCGGCCCCCGGGGGGATGCAATCCGAGCCCGACACCATCCCTTGAGTGGGGCCATGCCCGCCGACCATACCTATAGTGAGGGCTCGGTCGCGAGGTTTTGCTGCCGAAATTTGGTCGTTTGGTTGATATCCCCCAATCCAGTTCCGGTAGTTGCAGAATCGCAACGCCTTCACCCAATAGACAAAACTTTGCGTGCATCGGCTTGATCTCAAGCAAAAATCCGGCTGTTAGAATTCGACAGCCAGAAGCCAAAACCCGGATCGGCGCAGGTGCATCATGGACTTTAGACTTGTCAATTGGACCCAGGCAATGTCGGTCGATGGCGGCGCCATCGACGAAACTCACCGAAAGCTAATTTCTCTCATCAATCGCCTGCACCTCCTCGTAAACCATAGCGCCGACGGCGACTCGGTCTCAAATGTCCTCTGCGAGCTGGCGGATTACGCCGGTGCCGGATTTTTGATCGAAGAAAAGATCATGACATTATCGCGATACAACGAGCGGGACCAACACACAATACATCATTGGTCGTTTATCGACCGCCTAACCATATTTATCGCTGATTTCGAGCGCGATGTCGAAGTCGGGAACGATATGCTATTATTTCTTATTCGATGGGTCGCCATTCACCTAAAAACTCACGATAGATTACTTGGAGACCATCTTTTGGCCTCGAAAAAATATCGGTTCGAATCTCTGGGCCAGGTTGAAACCGCGGCATAGCGCGATGCGTTGGGAGGGCCGTGCTCAAGGGAGAGCCTTGATTGAACACTTGCCTCGCTCTATTGGGATCGTCTACGAAACGACGCCAACGGTTCTCGCCACTCTTCGGGCTCCGGGGCAAAGGCAACAAGGGGCATGTTCTTCCGTTTCAAAAGGGGGCATTTTTTGAGTGGATATGATAGGGTCGCTAATCCTGATTGCGTTGATGGGATGTTGTTGAGGTTACGTCTATCACTCTTGCCTTTTCCTCAGGACCGAACATGTTCTTGAACCGCGTTCTTATCGGATTTTCTCTCCGAGCCATGTTGGCGGCGCTGGTTTTAGTTTGTGTCGTTCCCACTTGCTTTGTTGCAGCCTATGTTGCGTTCGATTCTTACCAACGGGAAAGAGCGAGCATTGAGGGGGATTTGCTGTCAACCACCAGAGCGCTTATGCTGGCGGTCGATCGGGATGTCGCAAGTATACAGGCGTCGATACAAGTTCTTGCAATATTACAAAGTAAGATGAATAGTGATATTGCAGCTTTTTATGAACAATCGAAGGATGTTGTCAATGCCTATCCCGGATCTAATATCATCTTATCGGATCGATCCGGTCAGCAGATAATCAATACACTAATACCATTAGGAGAATCTCTCCCAAAGAGGGGGAATATCGATGCTGTAAACGGGGTGTTCGACACTGGAGCCCCGGTAATATCTGATTTTTATATTGGATCCGTGCGGAAAAAACCGGTCGTGAGTGTCGACGTTCCAATTTTTCGGGGTGGTGACGTTATATTCGATCTCGCGATATCATTTCCATTGGATCGTTTCAACGCTATCCTTGAATCACAGAATCTTCCTAAAGGCTTGATGGGGGCGATTTTTGACCGGCAGGGTATCATTATGGCCAGAACCCACAATGCTGATAAATTTGTGGGTCAGCCCGGCGTTCCCGTTCTTGTCGAAAGGATGAAGAAATACTCTGAGGGCGTCGTTGATCTTGAAACTCTCGATCACATACCGTCGTCGGTTGGGTTCAGCCGCTCACCTGTTTCTGTCTGGACTGTTGGAATTTCTGTGCCTACGGCTGTTTTGACTCAAAATTTGCGCCATTCTCTTTTGCTCACCGGAGTTAATGCGGGGTTACTGCTCTTGATCGGCCTCGGATTGGCATGGGGGATCAGTCAACGAATCGCATTTTCCGTCAAGGCCCTGAGTGCGCCAGCAATGGCCGTTGGGGAGGGGAAGCCGGTTACTATCCCCCGGCTCCCCCTTAGAGAAGCTGAAGAGGTGGCACAAGCCCTGGTTCGAGCGTCCGATCTTCTTCGTCAACGGTCTGAGCAAAGAGATCAAGCCGAGGCCATCATTCGAGAGCGCACCGCGGCACTTGATAACCTCAACAAACTTCTTGCTAAATCTAACGATGATCTCGCACAAGCGAAAAAAGATGCAGAGGCCGCAAATAAGGCGAAAAGTGCTTTCCTCGCGAATATGAGCCATGAATTAAGAACACCGTTGAATTCAATTATAGGGTTTTCTGAAATTTTGCTAACGCCTTATTATGGTGGCGATCTCAACGAAAAAATGCGAAATAATGTTGGTCATATCCACTCAAGTGGGGTGTATCTTCTTGGGCTCATCAGCGACATACTTGATATATCGAAGATAGAATCCGGGAAAATGGATATCGCTGTCGACCGAGTGTCAATTCACTCGCTCATGAGTAATATCAGATACCATATTGATTCTTCTATTGAAGATAAGGGCATTAAGCTGTCTATCGAGATACCGGTTAGTATCCCCGATGTTTTTGCCGATGCGCGAGCGATTAAACAAATAATTATAAATCTCATAACCAACGCAATCAAGTTTACCCCGCTCAATGGACGGATTGCGTTAACGGCTAAGTCCGATGGAAAATTTGTTTATTTAAGCATCTCTGATACCGGTGTCGGAATTCCTCACGATGAACTTGATCGCATTCTGAAACCATTTGAACAACTTGACAATCGTTATTCCGCAGCCCAAGGCGGAACCGGTCTCGGCTTGGCCCTTGTTCAGGGATTACTTGATCTCCAAGGCGGAACACTCTCGATTGAGAGCACCCCAAACATTGGGAGCACATTCACTGTTTCATTTCCTGTCGTGAAGGCTGACGGCGAATAAGGAAAGCCCGGGGGGCGGGTTTGTGATGGCGGTCACTGCGGCCAAACGCCCTTTCAGCGATAATTCCGAGGATCCGATGAAGGGAGAGGGCATCATGGGCGGATGGCTGGGAACGAGTGGGCGGTTATTCACATTGCTGGCGATGGTGGCTCTGAGTTGGGGCTTCCCACCGACGGCGGCGGCGACGCCCGAATCTCGCATTGCATTGGTGATTGGTAACGCCACTTACAAGGACTCGCCGCTCCTCAACCCGGTTAACGACGCTCACGATATTGCGGCAAGGTTACGGCAGGCCGGCTTCACGGTTATGCTGCATGATAACGCAACCAAGCAGCAAATGGAGCAAGCCATCTCCGACTTTGGCGCGCGGCTTACTGAAAATACGGTGGCGATGGTGTTTTACTCCGGCCACGGCATTCAGGTGCAGGGGCGCAACTTTTTGGTTCCGGTCGACGCCCGCATGGGCACCGAGCAACAAGTGCGGCTCCAAACGCTCGACCTGGATATTCTGCTGGATCAGATGGCGGCCGCGCGCAGCCGGGTCAATCTGGTGGTGCTCGACGCCTGCCGTGATAACCCGTTTGAGCATAAATTCCGCAGCCTTTCCGGCGGCCTTGCGCAAATGAATGCCCCGGAAGGCACGATGATCGCTTACGCCACCGCCCCGGGCAAGGTTGCATCCGACGGCGAGGGACGCAACGGTCTTTACACCGAAGAATTGCTCAAAGCGATCAGCCAACCCGGCCTTGCCATTGAGGAGGTCTTCAAGCGGGTTCGAGTTGGGGTCCGGCAGCGCTCAGACGGCGCGCAAACACCGTGGGAATCATCGTCGCTGATCGGCGATTTGGTGATTCTGCCGGCCCGGAGCCCCGCCACGCCTACCGCCTTGGCCCCCGCCTTGGCCACCGACCCCGGCGCCGACCGGGAGGCGCTGTTCTGGGAGAGCATCAAGGGGCTCCGTAATCCCACCCTCTTCCGGGCCTACCTCGATCAATACCCTCACGGGGCCTTCGCCTCGCAGGCGGCGATCGAGGCGCGAGACCTGGAGACCACGGCCCTGGTGGCGTCCGACGAAACCAGCGCTTCGCGCGGACAGAGCCAACCCCCGGCAGCCCCGTCCCCGGCATCGCCTTCGCAGGCCCCGGGGCAAGCTCCTCAATTTCGCCGCGAGCCGCATCCGAGGGCCTTTGAGGCGTGTGTTGGGAAACAGGCTGGCGAGCCTGTGCAACTCATGACGAGAAGAGGTCCGGTGGCGACGGTGTGCGTAGACTCGCCAAAGGGGCTTTTCGCCCGCCCCGACCGGCGCCCGTCCGGAGGTCAGCCCGGCGCCAGGGAGCGGCGCGAGTAACCACCTCTTCAAAAAACCTTGCCCCGATTTCGGCCAAAAATGGTCGGATGAGAGCAGAAATGGGGACATCGCCCTTGCGCCCCGGCCCGAGACGGACTATCAGGCAGGGACCAAGACCCTGTTTCAGGAGGATACCCCATGAGCGATCCGGTCTACAAAAAAATTGAAATCATCGGCACCTCGACGGTCAGCGTCGAAGACGCTATCGCCAATGGCGTCGCCGCCGTGGTCACGGGCGGAGAAGGCAAGGCCGATTGGTTTGAAGTTCAGGAGGTTCGCGGTCACATCGCCAACGGCAAGCCCTCTCAGTACCAAGTGGTGCTGAAGGTCGGCGTTCACATCGCCTGATCCATGACCAAAGCAACCAGCGACTCTGCCGAAGCCGCCTCCGACGGTGAGCGCATCGCCAAGCGGTTGGCCCGCGCCGGGCTGTGCTCACGCCGCGATGCCGAGAGGTGGATTCTCGAGGGCCGGGTCGCGGTCAACGGCACAGTGCTCACCAGCCCGGCGCTGGTGGTGCGTGAAACCGACGTGATCGTGGTGGATGGCAACGCCATAGCCGAGGCGGAGCCGCCTAGGCTATGGCGTTATTACAAGCCCTCGGGGCTGGTCACCACCGCCCGCGATGAAAAAGGCCGCCCAACGGTGTTCGAGCGGTTGCCGGCCGAGTTGCCACGGGTGATTTCGGTGGGCAGGCTCGATCTCACCACCGAGGGTTTGCTGCTGCTGACCAACGACGGCGAGGTTGCACGGTATCTGGAGCTTCCTTCCACCGGGTGGGCGCGGCGCTACCGGGTGCGCGTTCATGGCGTCGTCGATCCGGTCACGCTGGCCGGGTTGATCAAGGGGCCAACCATCGAGGGCGTTCATTATGGCCCGGTTGAGGCGGTCCTCGATCGGCAGCAGGGTAGCAACGCTTGGCTCACCGTTACGTTGCGGGAAGGCAAGAACCGGGAAATCCGCAAGCTCATGGAGTCCCTGGGCCTGACCGTGAATCGTTTGATCCGGGTCGCCTATGGGCCGTTCCAGCTCGGCAAACTGCCCGAGGGCGAGGTTGAGGAGATCCCGAAGCGTGTGTTGAAGGACCAGTTGGCCCGCTTTTTCACCAAAGGTGCCGACGCTGGGGGAGGCGCTGCAGTGAAAGCCGCTGGCGTTGGCACTTCGGTCAAAGCGCCCAAAAGCCGGCCCGCAAAAAATCCCACGCCGCCGGAGGCCGCCGCCGCGTCGCCCTCGGCCAAGCCTTTGGCGTCTCTTGCCGCGAATAAGCCTTTGGCGTCTCTTGCCGCGAATAAACCTTCGGGCGGGCGGCCAACACTGAAATTGTCCGGCACGCGCGCTCCCGCCAAAGCCGATGCGCGTCGTCGCCGGTAGTCATCGGGGGCGGCGGCTGGATGTTCCGCCGGGAGATGCGGTGCGTCCGACCGCCGATCGCACCCGGGAGGCGGTGTTCAACATTCTAGCCCATAAGTCGTGGGAGGGGGGCGATGGCGGCTCGGCACTCGCCGGGGCGTGGGTGCTCGATGCTTTTTGTGGCTCGGGCGCGCTGGGGTTGGAGGCGCTTTCGCGCGGCGCCGCCGGGTGCGTCTTTATCGACAAGGCCACCACGGCGTTGGACTGCGCGCGCCGTAACGTAACAATGCTCGGGGAAACGACACGGGCCACGCTTATTCGCGCTAGCGCCCTTAGCCCGCCAGCGCCGACCCGGCCTGCAACCCTGGCCTTCCTCGATCCGCCCTATAGCCAAAATTTGCCCGCCCCGGCGCTGGTCGCCCTGGCCGAACGGGGCTGGTTTGCCCCGGGCGCCCTGATCGTGGTTGAAACCGGCGCCGAGGATGCCTTGCCGATACCACCATTTTGCGAACAGCTCGACGAGCGCCGCTACCGATTCACGGCGGTGCATTTTTTGAAAGTGTCATAACGTGGCGTGATGCCGCGTGGCGCGGCTTTCAGCCTGCCAACAAATCCACAAACCGGCGGGTATCGGCGATATCGGCCTTGAGCGCGGTTCGGCGCTTGGTCGCTTCATGGTCCTCGCCCCAGCGCTCGATCTGATAGCTTTCGTGGAGCTGGGAGGCCTCAAAAGCCTGCTCGGCATCGATCCGCGCTTCAACCAACGCCAAACCCACCACCAGCGAACCGCAGGCCGTGGTCACGGTTTGTAGCGCGGTCAGCCGCCAATCGTCGTAAGCGGCAACGGCGCTGGCCAGCGCCCGGCAGGCCCCTTCGGGCTGCTCGCGCGGCATGATGCCCACCACCACATGGAGCGCAGCATCGTACCGCAACGCTGCCCAATCAAGCAGCGGTTGCCACACCAGCCCTTCTCGGGCGGCCAATTCAGCCGGCCGTTCAACGCGGTAACACAAAAGGTCGGTGCTGGCGTAGGCCGCCAATTGCTCAATCACCGCGCCCCGTTGCTTGGCAGTCAGATCGAGCGTGGTGCTGGTGAGGGACATGAGCGGCATCGTCGCGGGGCGGATCTCTTCACCCTGAGCGCGCCATTCGTCGCCAACCGCCTCGGCGAGAGCGCGGCTCGGCAAGATCATCGGTGCTTTGGCGGGAGTGCGCACGGCCCGGCCATCGAGCAAAACCTGAAAGCCGCCTTCGGCCTCGCCCACCGTCACCTGATCGTAAAACCGCTTCATCGTTTCCTCTGGATATCGGGTGGCTTGCGGATGATTACCGCTTCATGGTGTGGGTGATCGCACGGCCCACGTCGTCAAGCAAGCCGGTGATGCCGGCCACCGGATCGAGCACCGCCAACCCCCGCACCTCGGCCTGTGCCGCAGCGGCGCCGGGGCACGGATTGGCGATTCCGGTGCCAATGCTGACAAAAGGTAGCATCAGCGCCAAGGGATTAAGCTCGCCAATCGCCAGCACGATTCCGGCGGCGGCGCCTTTGGCCAACCCCACGGCATCGGGCGAGGCGCCATAATCGGTAAACGATCCGGCAACGCGCATTCGCGTCGCAAGGCTGATCAGGCTGGGATCTTTGGGCCGAGGATCGAGCCGAAGGTCGAGCCGCTCGCTGGCAAGGTTGATTTCGCCCATGCCGGTGACGGTGATCTTGCCGGTGTCGATCAACAGGCGCTCGACCGAGGCCAACCCGTCCTTGAGCTTCAAGCGGGCAACCAGGCAATTCAGGTCGGTGCGGTCGCCCGAGCGGTCGGCCCAGGGCATGATCGACGCCACGAGGTCGCTGGCGATCAGATCAAAGTGGCGAACCGGCAAGGTGCCGGACCCGATGGTCATCCGAGCAAAGCCCTCGGCGTGGGCGGCCAGCGCGCGCACGCTGGCGCCGGCGCCCGAAAGATCCAAATCCAGCGACATCGGTCCGGTCGGCCACTGGCTCATGCCGAGGGCCGGGAGAATCTGCGCGGACGAAAGGCCATCGCCCCGGCCAGATAAGTGGAAATAGGGCAAGCGTCCCCTGACATCGGCCTCCAGCACCAGATCGAGCCGGCCGTCGGCGACCTTGGCCCGAAACGGCAGCACCCTCAATCGGCCCTCGTTGAGATCGATGGTGGTTTCAACATCGAACAAATCCAAAGGACGGGCACCGAAATGGCTGATTTTAAGCTCCACCCGGCCATTAGCCGCCCGCAACCCCTCAAATGACAGCGGGCTCGGATCAAAGATCCGGCCATCGGCGCGCGGGGGCGCGATGACTGTGGCCGCCGGAACAAAATCGGCCCGGCTGACCAGCCGCCCCTGAAGCTGCCCCTCAAGAGCGGGCCGGGCTCCCCCGGTCTTCAGGCTTAATTGGCCGGCAACATCGCTCACCCCAAGATGAGCCTTCAGCCCCGCCAACTGATAGCGGCCCCAACCGCCCGAAAATCGCCCGGACACGACATAAGGCCCGAGGGAGGGAAGCTCCGCCCCCAACACCGGCCCCAACGACGATAGACGCAGGCCGGCAAGCTCCCCGGTCAAGTCGAGCACGCCTGAGGTATAGGGTCGATCGACCGTGCCGCTGGCCTCCAGGCTGGTCCCCGCCCCTTCCAGCTTGAAGGCCACCGGCCACAACGGACGGTCGTTGATCAGATCGCCATAGCGGCCCGCAGTTAACTTCCCGGTAAAGGGCGTGCCGAAGTAATCGCCAGCAATCGAGGCGGTAAACGGCTGCTCCAGCGGCAGCGATGCCGTACTTTCGCGGGCGTAAACCCGCAGTTCGCGCCCCAACGCGGCATCGAGATAGGAAATTTTGGTGGTGAACAGCAAAAGCTTTTCAATGTCGGGCGGGATATATCCGGTTGGCGGCGGTTTTGGCGCCGTTTCTGCGTTCCACCAATTCACCCGGCCGTTACGGTCGCGCTCCAAGTGAAAATCACCGCCGTAAAGGGCCAGCCGCACAATCCGGTTTCGGTGAACCAACAGATCAATCGGCGAGAAACTGATTTCCACCCGCTCGATCCGCGCCATTTCGGTCCGCTCGGACCAAGAGGGGTTGGCGACCCGGACATCCCCCGCGATCACGGTTGGAAGCGGGGTGAAGGTCAAGCGCAGCGCGCCGTCGACCGAGGTTACCAAGCCGGTGGACTGCTCCACCGCCACCACAAACTCGTGTCGGTAGTCGTTGGCGTTGATGTGCCAAAGCAGCGCGCCGCCCGCCGCCACCAGCACCAGCGCCAAAACCCCCGCCACCCGAGCCCAGCCGAGCACATGCTTTGCGATTACGATCATTGGGAAACTTCTAGCAAGTCGAATGCCGCGCGGGCAATCTCCCCCGGATCTTGAACGATACTCTGCGCCCCGGCCCGCCTCAGTTCGGCGACATCATAAAACCCCCAACTGACGCCAATCGCCGCCACCCCCGCCCGCTTCGCCATCTCCATGTCTTGGGGGGAATCGCCCACCACCACGGTATCGGCTCTGGCGGCACCACATTCCGCCTGCGCCCGAACCACCATGTCGGGGTTGGGCTTGCCGATACAGCGGTCAGCCGTTTGGAGGGTAACAAAGGTATCGGTAAGGCCGTGAATTTCCAGCATCGCCAGCAGCGTCCGCCGCGACCTGCCGGTAGCGATTCCCAGCATGAAGCCGTGATCGCGCAGCGCCGCCAACACGTCGCGCATTCCCCCCACCAGCGGCTCGGCGGTGGGGTGCGGGTAGGGAGCCGGCTGGTAATAGGCCGACCGATAAAGCCCGGCCAACCGCTTAACCGTCCAGTCATCGGCCCCCGGCAACAGAGCGGCGATCATCTCGGTCGGCTCAAGGGCGGCGCAGCGGCGGACCAGCACCGGGTCGGGATCGCCGAGCCCCATCGCTCGCCAGCCTCTGGTCATGGCCGACACGATGGCGTGCTGGCTGTCCACCAGCGTTCCGTCGCAGTCGAACAAAACCAGCCAATTGGTGTTACTGCACTTTCTTCCAGGTAAGGAACTCTGTTGCACTCGCGCCTACACCGATTTTGTAGAAGACTAGCCCCCCAGTACCCGCAGCGCTTCGGCGTGAACGCCGGGATCACCAGCGGCGATCACCCGGCCATCGCTGTTGCGATCCAGCGGGTTGCCCTGCCAGTCGGTCATGATGCCCCCGGCGCCAATGATCACCGGAGCGAGCGCGGCGAAATCATAAAGGTTAAGGCTGGCTTCAACCACCAAATCTTGGTAGCCCGAGGCCAGCAAGCCATAGGCATAACAATCACCGCCATAAACGGTGAACTTGGTGGCGGCGGTCAGCCGGGCGAACGCGGCGGCGTCGGTGCCCTTGAACATATCGGGAGTGGTCGCCCCCAAAGTCGCCCCCGCCAGCGACCGGCACGGCCGTATCTTGGCCGGGGTGCCGTTGAGCGTGGTTGCCCGGCCTACGGCGCCAAACCAGCGGTCACCGATCACCGGCTGATCGATGATACCAAGCACCGGCTCGCCATGATGCAACAGCGCGATCAGCGTGCCAAAGGTCGGCCGCCCGGTGATGAACGCCTTTGTGCCGTCGATCGGGTCAATCACCCAAACATATTCGGCATCGGGGTTTTTACTGCCGTGCTCCTCGCCAATCACGCCATCGTCGGGGCGTTGGGCTGCGAGGATGGTGCGGATCATGCTTTCCGCTTCGCGGTCGGCAATGGTTACCGGCGACAGGTCGGGCTTATCGGTCACCGAGAGCCCCGAGCGGAAATAACGCCGAACGATGCCCCCACTGGCATTAACCAGCCGTTCCGCGAGGGCAATCAGGTGGGCAGGACACGAGGTGATCATCGTTGGGGCAACCAAAAAATTCACTTCTGGGATATTATCGTTCCCGAGCGGCAGCGGGAACCGAAAAAGGCGGAAATTTGAATATGCAGATAAAATACAATCTGTATTGCGGCGGCAGTCTCGATCGGGGCTCTTCCATGCGCAAAATTCAAGCGAGGTCTTCTTTCGGTGTGCTGGCCTGGATCGCAGCCTCGCTCGTGGCGCCGTCTTCATGACGGGGGCCGGTCTGACGCTCCCTTTCGTTGATCGACTCGGCGGATTCGGCGGCCCCCCGGCTGGTATCGTTGCCCGTCGCCTCCCGCGCCGCCATCACCACAGATGGTGGTTGATCGCACGTCAGCGATAGGCGTCGCCTTGCGCCGGTGGTGTGGGCGGGAAAATCTTTCGGCAACATGCCCTTCACAACCGAACGTAGGCCCATTTTTCAGGGGCGCCCGAGGCGGCACACTTCAGGAAGATGCGGCGCGATAACGTTCCATTCCGAACCCGTCATATCGCTTGAATCCCGAAGCTCGTCTCAACAATAGTTCGCACGAGTTCGCACGGGTGATTTTGGTCCAAACCCTCTTGTGTCCTCGTCGTCGCTCGTAACCACCAACGAATGATAATAGACTGAAATGATTCAAGACTTTTCCGGCCAGGCTCTAAGAATCAAGGGTCTCTTAAAATCAACGACCGTCGGCGGACGTTTTTAGTCAACCGACGGCGTGATTGCAGGGCAGACGAGGGTCAGGCCTTGACCGACATGGTTTGCCAAATGAAAAAGACGACGACTCCGGCGATGAGGATAAGGTCGAGATGGGGCATCGGGTGCTGGCTCCCTTGGCGTGGGGGCGGCGGTGGCTCACGGCCGCCCATTGATATATGTTTGGCGCACGGTTAGCGCTTCGTCAAGAACCACGAAGTCCGCGATGTAACCGGGGGCGATCTTGCCGCGTCGGTCGCCCATGCCGAGCGCTGCTGCGGGGTTGGTGCTGGCCATCATCAGAGCCTCTTCGAGAGGAATGCCGATTTTTTTAACGCAAGTGCGCACGGCCGTCGCCATGTCGAGCGCCGAACCGGCGAGTTTGCCTTCAGGGGAGAGACAACGCCCGTCACGGACCGAAATGGTTTGGTCTTCGAGGGAAAATGACTCGATCGCGGTCCCCACCGGTGGCATCGCATCGGTGACGAGAACCAGTTTACCGTGTGGTTTTGCCCGCCAGGCCAGCCGCACCGTGGCGTTGTGAAGGTGATGACCATCCGCGATGATGCCGCACCACGCTTCGGGGTGGTCGAGCGCGGCGCCGACGATTCCCGGGTCTCGGCTGGAAAAGGTGGGCATCGCATTGAAAAGGTGGGTAAAACCGGCGATTCCTGCGGCAAGGGCCGCCTCGGTTTGGTCGTAGGTGGCGGCGCTGTGACCGGCCGCGAGGATGGTGCCGGCCGCCGAAAGCTGGGCGATGAGCGGAAGCGGCACGCACTCGGGCGCCAGGGTAACCAGCAAGGCGCCGCCGCAGAGGGGGGCCATTAGCGCGATATCCTCGGCTTCGGGCGCCCCAATCCAGCGCTCATTGTGGACGCCGCGCCGTGCTGGGTTGAGGTGTGGCCCCTCCAGGTGCAACCCTAAAATGCCAGGGACGCCCGCAGCAAGCGCTTCTTCAACGGTCGCGCGGGCCAAACGCCGCTTTTCACGACTGTCGCTGATGAGGGTCGGGAGCAGGCCGGTGGTGCCAAAACGGCGATGGCTGGCGATCATTTGGTCCAGCGTCGCGCGGCAGGGCCGGTCGTTAAAGAGCGCGCCGCCACCCCCGTTCACCTGAAGGTCGATAAAGCCCGGTGCGAGCAGGCTGTCGCCAAGTTCGATGAGGTGGGTCCCGGCGGGAATCGCCTCGCGATTGACGATCGCGCGCACGTATCCCGCTTCGACCAGCACTGCGGCACAGAGTCGCATCGTGTCGCCGGTGAAGAGCCGGGAGGAGCAAAAAGCATCCATTGGTGACGCCCTTGGGGCTGGAGGGGGCGATTGCCAGGCAAAAATTCCCGGCCGAGTCGCGGTATAAGGGGTGCGCCAGCCAGAGTCCAGCCCGACAAGCGATTGCTGCGACAACCGGTCGCGTCGCTGTTTCTGCATCTGTGTAATGGGCAATGCCCTGGATTCTCAACGGGTAGCGGAAACCATTTGCCGGGGGAGGGCGGTGGCCGGTTTATCGCCGGCATTTCCGGTTGACAGCATCCTCGGGTTAGGGGCGGTGGTTTCAATGCTAGGCGCGGGCGATGGTGCAGCCGAGTTTATGCTTTTGTAAGCTATTGTCGTGGAGGCCCGATCTATGGCACAAAAATGTCGTCGCGATCGGGGCTTTGGAACGAAAAGAAGTCCGGGCCGGGGCGGTGGCTAAGACTGGGGAGATAAAAGCGCCCAAGAATTTTATCGCCGCGCGATCAAGGCGGGAGTGGCTGAAAAGACGAACGAACAAGACAAAAAAAGGGCCGCTGAAGAACAGCGGCCTTGAGTTTAGGGAGGAAACGCCCAAGAAGGGCGAAGCAGCAATCGCTTGCCGCAACGCAACAATGGCACACGTGCGGACGCTGTTGCAAGGGCGAACAGGCGGTCCGCGCGAAAAAATGTGTCATTTGTTTGGAGTGTTGCTCACCGCGCGCCCGTGCCCTTATCGAGCGCGTCATTATCAGGGGCGTTTGCGGCAGACAAAAACACCCGGCGGGATGAACCGCCGGGTGTTGTCGCTTCAGAGGATGGTGCGATCAAGCAGAGCCGCACCATACGCTGACTTTTTGTTTTTAGAGCGGATCACCGATCGCGCTCCCCTTGCCCGGGCTGCGCGTTTTTGCGCAAAGGGCGGCGGGGTGACGCGACCGGTGTGGCTATCCGCGCTGTTGTTGTTGGCGTGCGGCGCGGTGGGCAGGAACCGGAATCGGGCGCAGGCCGGGTTCCTCGCGGCGGCTGGCCGACATATCGATTTCGATCCGGGCCAGAACCTTGCGCAACTCGTGTACGGCGTCGTTTAAAGCTTGCGTGCTGGTTTCGCCAGCGGCTTGCCGCCACCCGCGATAGGCCACCAAGCAACCCCGCGCTGTTTCGCGTAGCCGAGCCTCGACGGCATCAACCGGGGGCGGTTGCGCTGGTTTTGCCGTGCCGGTCTCGGGCGCCGCCGGGCGTCGGGCTTCAGGTGGGCGCGCGGCTTCGGCGGGTCGTGCGGCTTCAGGTGGGCGCGCGGCTTCAATAGGACGCACAGCCTCGGCCGGGCGGACGGAATCGACCGGACGCACAGCTTCGGTCGGCCGCGCGATTTCAACCGGGCGGGGAGCCTCTGCGGTGGGGGGGGGCGCACTGGATATCCCCGCTTGCGGGGAGGTCGGGGGGGAAATCGAAGTTGCCCCAGGTTGGGAGAGCATTGAGGTGGCCAACCGTGGCTGGCTGCTGCCTCGATCGGGCAGCGACAGGGTGGTTATGACAGACGACGGGCGCTGTGGCACGGGCGACGGCACCGAGGGCGCCAGGGTGGCTGCGGCTGCCGGCGGGGCAGGCGGCGGCGCTTCCATCGGCTCGGTTGCTGGGGGCGTCGTGGCCGCCCCAGTTTCCGCTTCTGCTTCTGCTTTGCGAACAATGTAAGATATTGCGCTCGGCGTACAGTCAAACTCACGGGCTATTGCGGACAAAGTTGCCCCCGCACGATATCGTTGCAAGATTCTGGGCCATGCCGCTTGGGGAATTCGCCCTCTTGGTCTTTTGGGAGACTCAGTCGAATCGGCATCGTTGCCAGAATCAGTGTTCATGATGTCGCTTGGTTGCCATGAAGTTGTATTTGTCATGTCGAAGTTGCTGGTTTTCCCGTGTTCGCGCAGACGCAAAACCGCCGGGGTGAGTGGCGTGAATTGTGGGGTTGGATGGATCTTGCCAGCCTTGATGCGCTGTTGGCGATAGTATTATCATGTGTCCCGTGGATTGCCAGCACCTTGTTAAGGGTAGCCGCAAAAAATCGGATAATTCGGGCTACGCTGGGCGAGAGGGCACTGCTCGAACGGGCATTTTAAAAAGCACAAACCTGTGGCTATTGGGGCGTGGCGAAAGTTGGGGCAGAGTGATGATCAAGGGCGGCTCGATAGCATTGGGAGTAGAATCAGCATGGATTGGCGTGCTCTGGGAGCGGCGGCTGCTGGCTGCGCTGTGGTTGGTGTGGGCGTGTTGGGTTTGCTTACTCTCGATGAATGCTTTTGACGTTGTTGTTTCTCAAGCAGCGCGGGCGTTGCCGGAAGATATTCACGTTGTTTTTGGCATTATTACCGTAGCCGGACTGGGAAAGTGGTATTTGCTCGGTTCTGGGCTCTGTTCTGCGGGGCTTGCGGTGGCTGCTCGTGCTGCGAGTGACCAGGATCGGTCGAGGGTCTATCGGCAGTGGTCTTTGATATTGCTGTTTGTTTTTCTAGCGGTATTGGTTTCGGGGCTGGTGGTCGAGGTGATCAAGGTCTCTGTTGGTCGGGCGCGGCCAAAGGTGCTGGAGTTGGTGGGGTTCTATGGGTTCCTGCCCGGCAATTTTCGCGCCGATTATCATTCGTTTCCCTCGGGCCATGCCGCAACGGCGGCTTCGGTGGCGATGGCCTTGGCTTACCTGCGGCCGGATTTGCGGTGGCTGGCGTTTGGCTGCGCGCTGCCGGTTATTTTGAGCCGGGTGATCATCAACGCCCATTTTCTTGCCGATATTATGGGCGGGTCGGCGATTGCGATTTTCACCACCTGGATGCTGCGGGAGTGGTTTGCCAGCCGAACTTTGGTCTTTTCCTTTGGCACCGATGGCCTGATTCACCGTATTTTTCCAACGCGGTCGCGGTGATAGAGCGGGTCGTATCAGTTAAATTGCCCGGTAAAAGTCCGGGTTTCCAAAGGCCGCTGGCCTTTGGAAACCGTTAACCCAGCAAGTTAACGGGCGCGCCCCCGCTCTGGTGTCGGGCGACGATCGGTTTACCAAAGCCACGCCGCGCCTCGGACGCCGCTGGAGTCGCCATGGTGCGCCGGGAGCACCCGAGTCGAGATCTGGTCGGAAAAGCACCAAGCGCTGAGGAGCGGTGGCAGCGTCGTATAGAGGCGAGTGATGTTGGAGAGGCCGCCGCCCAGCACGATCACGTCTGGATCGAGCAGGTTCATCACCGTTGCCAGCCCCCGGGCCAACCGGTGTTCCAAGCGCGAAAGGCTGGCCGATGCGACGAGGCACCCGGCTTTGGCGCGGGCGGCGATGGCTTCGGCGGTGAGGTGTTCGCCGGCAATGCGCGCGTGGTCGGCGGCGAGGCCTGTTCCCGAAACCCAGGTTTCGAGGCAGCCTCGACGGCCGCAATAGCAGTCCGGGCCGGGCCGCTCATGATCGTCGGGCCAGGGGAGCGGGCTGTGGCCCCATTCCCCGGCAATGGCGTTGGCGCCGGTTAGCACGTGCCCGTTTACCGTGATGCCGCCGCCGCAACCGGTGCCGAGGATGGCCGCGAAAACAATGGTGGCCCCGGCTCCGGCGCCGTCTGTTGCTTCGGAAACCGCAAGGCAGTTGGCGTCGTTTTGGAGCCGCACCGGCCTTTTGAGCGCGGCCGCGAGGTCGGCATCGAACGGGCGGCCAATCAGCCAAACTGAATTTGCGTTTTTTATCAGGCCGGTGGCGGGGGAAATGGTGCCGGGAATCCCGACACCTACGCTGGCCTGCCCGCAGCCGGCTTGGTGCTCCAGCCAAGCCACCACGTCGACGACGGCGGCGACGGTCGCGGTGTAGTTACCGCGCGGCGTGGCAATGCGGCGCCGCGCAACCTCCCGGCCAGCGCGGTCAAGCGCGATGCCCTCGATTTTGGTGCCGCCAAGGTCGATCCCGATGCGAATCATGAGCCACAGCATAGCGCCGGCCGCGCCCCGATCAAAGGCCGGTGCGCGGCTGCGGCCGCAATATCTTGGGCGGGTGCGGCAAGCTCTATGCAGGGGCGATGAACTCCAGTATGGTGTTGCCGTAATTTACCAATCTGGAATCAAGACCATGCCCCGTTTGATGCGTCTCGTGATGGCGACCCTGCTGGGCATCCTTTTGTTTAGTGGGGAGGCCCTGGCGTTGGATCCGGAGAATATGCTTTATCTCGACCTCAAGGATGGTCGGGTGGTGATCGAGTTGCGGCCCGAACTGGCCCCCAACCATGTCGCGCGTATCAAAGAGTTGGCGCGTAAGGGGTTTTATGACGGCTTGAAGTTCCATCGGGTGATCGAGGGCTTCATGGCGCAAACCGGCGATCCGCGCGGCGATGGCACCGGCGGCTCGGGCCAAAAGCTCAAGGCGGAATTCTCGCGCGAGCACCATGTTCGCGGGACGCTTTCAATGGCCCGCGCCCAGGACCCGAACAGCGCCGACAGTCAGTTCTTTATTTGCTTTGCTCCGGCGCAGTTTCTCGACGGGCAGTATACCGTTTGGGGCCGCGTGATTTCGGGCATGGACTTTGTGGATAAAATCAAGAAGGGCTCCCAGATGGCGAATGGCGCCGTCAGCGACCCAGACAAGATTGTCAAGATCCAGGTCGCTGCCGACGTTAAGTAGGCCGCTGGTGACAAAAAGGAGAGGGGAGGCGCTGGCGCCTCCCCTTTTCCTTGTGACGTGGTTCGAAAAAGTGCCGTTAAAAAAGTCGTCCCGGCCTTATGGGGCTTCGGGGGTGGTGCAGGTGTTGTTAACGGTGCTGCGGGCAAGGCCGCAGGTTCCCGCGCGCTGGTCGGCGCCAAGGGGACGCACAAGGTCTACGGCAACAGTATCGGCATCCTGGTCCCAAAAGGGGATGCCCGGCCTTTGCCATGCTTCGGGGGCGGGTTGGGCCTGTTCCGGCCGCCAGTTGGCGCGTGCCCAGGCGAGGATGGTCGCGCGGGCGGCATCGAGTTCGCCTTCACCCTGCGCCAGTACCCGCAGCGGCTCCACCAAATCGCCCAGGGTTTGGGAGGCCAACCGCACCCGATGACTGGGGCTGAAATGGGGCGGCACCAAGTGATGGCGCTGCCGCTCGACCTCAAGCGCATCGTTGGCGCTGCGCCAGGTCCAGGCTGCGCAGCGGGGGCCGATACAGCAGCAGTTGGGCGCAAACGCATCCCCCTGCGCCTGCACCCGGCAGCCTGAGCCGGGGCACCAAACGCGTCGCTCGGCAACGTCCCGCAGGGTGATCAGGTGGGGCGGTGGGGGCGGCGCGCTCATGCCTGATATCGCTTCTCGATTTTAAATTTACCGATGGCGTCTTTGGTGGCATCGGAAAGTTGGCGCAACTGAACCAGCCGCATGGAAATTTGTTCGCCCGCCTGGACATTGTGCTCGCCAATTTCGGCGAGGCTGTTGGCGGTCGCGTCGATTTCCACAATTGCCGATTGCTGCGACATCATGGCTTCCGCGATTTGGCGAATCATGCTGTCGGTATCGACGACTTGGCGGTGAATATCGTCCACCACCTGTCGGGCGCTGCCGGCGGCGACTAAGCCTGCCTGAAGATCGCGGTTGGCGGTCTCGACCAGTTGGCTGATCTTGGTGGCAAAGCCGCCGGCATGTTCGGCCAGTGCGCCGATTTGTTGGCCGATTACGGCAAAGCCGCGCCCTTGATCGCCAAGCCGGGCGGCTTCCACTGCGGCGGTGGTGGCGAGCACGTCGGTCTTGGTTGCGATTTGCCCGAGAGCCACGGTGACCTGGGCGATTTCGCGGCCATTGCGCGCGATGGTCTCCATGAGTTCGGCCAGTTCGGCGATGGTGATCTGGCCGCGGTTGACCAGCGCTGTTGCTTGCTCGGCGGCGTTGCTGGCCGCCTTTGCGTTGCCGCTGACCTTGGTGATCGCCTCGGCCGACATGCGGATGGCTTCGCGCACTTGTTCCAGCGAGCGGGCCTGCTCGGCGGCGCCGGCGTTGACCTCGATAACCGCGCCGCTGGCGTCGCTGGCGGCAAGGGCAACGGTGTTGGCATCGCGGCTGATCCCGCCAAATGCCTCGCACACCGAGTCGAACAGCCGGTTGACAGCGGTGCTGATGGTGGCGACAAAGCCGGTTCGGCCCTCGGTTGGGGTGCGGTTGCGGAAATCGCCGTCGTGAGCCGCCATTTTGATCAGCTCGCCGATTTCCTCGGCCACTCTGGCGGCGGTGGCCATGGCTTTAATGGGCCGGGATACCATGGTGCTGATAAGAATAGCGCAGAATACTCCGACACCCATGGCGATTAGCGTGAGGGTGCCGATGGTGACTTTGGCCTGGAGCACATAACTGCCGACATCTTCATCAATTTCTTTTTGGCGCTTGGCTTGCAATCCGCGCAAATTGGTTGAAGTTGCGGAAATTTCTTTTCCAATCGCCTCCATGACCTCATCGGTCAGCTTCTTCATCTCGACCGTGGCGTCGATGGCGCCCGCCAAGCTGGCAGCAAAACCGTCGGCGATGGTGGTGAGTTCCGCGACTTTGGCGCGTCGATCGGGCTGCTGGCCGGCGCCCATTTCCCGAACCTGCTTGGCGAGGGTGGCGGCAAGCTCCAGCCCTTCTTTGGCTTTGGCTTCGGTGTAGAGGCCGGCGATGCGCGCCAAGTCGAGTCGCGCCCGCATTAAAGTTTCCGTTGCCTCGGCCGCGGCGGCTTCAGCGTGGAAGGTCTTGTTGAACTCGTCGAGGGCGTCGCGGCCTTTGTGACCAATGGCGTCGGCCTCTTTTATCGCCGCGACCTTTTTTTCCCGCAGCTTGACCGCCTGATCGAATCGCACCGAAAACGACTCCAGCAGGTCGCGGAGCCGTTGAACGAGTTGGCGGCGCTCGGCCGACACGGTGTTTTCGATGGCGGTGCGCAGGTCTTCGCTGGCCTCAGCCACCCGTTCGTGGGCGTGCTTCAGCGCCGACTCGTCGCCACTTGTAAGAAAAGCCTCAGCATAGCGTCGGAATGAGGTGACGTTGCGGTCGGCCGAGAGCACTCGCACGGTGTTGGCGCTGATTTTGGAAGATTCTCCAAACTTCGCGACCGTGCCTTCGAACGAAAAATAGCTGACGCCGCCCACCACCGCGAGCACGACCAGGACCGACAGGAAGCCGCCCCAAATCCACAAGCGTACCTTACTTTCTTCCGACACTTGACACATCCCGCCCTTTTCCTGCCATAATCCCCAACCAGAAGGCTAAAGCAAGCAAGGTTTTCGGGCCTGGCGCGGTTTCCTCGTTAAAACAGGATGGTGCGCCGGGGTGATCTGTTTTCCAGTGGCTCCTTCCTACCGTGCCCGGCCGGGCGAATCAGGGTTGCTCGACATGAAATTAAAGGTTGTCGCTCCGCTAGCCATGATGTCCTGTGTGGCGGCTGTTTTGGCGTTTATCAGCGTGCTTGCCTATGACGACGCCGCAGAAACGGTGGATTGGGCCAAGAGGAAGCAGCTTACGAGCATCTCGACCATGATCGAGGTGTTTTTAAGGGAGCAGGGGCTTCAAACCACCGCTGCCGCAGAACTTTTGGCATCTCTGCCCCAAGTTGGCGAGCTGGTGGGCAAAAATGATCGGGATGGTGTGATCAAAATGTTGATGCCGGGTTACCGCAAACAGGTAACCAAATACGGTGTCGACTCGCTGGGCATTGTGGCGCCGCCGGCTCTGACCGTGGCCCGAATGCACGATCCGGCAAAGTTTGGGGATGATCAGAGCGCGACGCGCCCGATTTTGGTCTTCACCAACCAGACCCGGGAGGTTCAATCCGGGCTTGAGATCAGCTCCGTCGCGGCGATTCGGGGTGTTTCGCCGATTTATAATGGTGCTGTTCATGTCGGCGCGTTGGAAGTCGCCACCGGGCTCGGGGCTACCTTGGCCGAACTGAAGACGGTGCTCGGCGCCGAATTGACCGTGATGTTTAAAGACGCCGTTGTTCCCGCCAGAAGCGAAGTTCGAAAAAATGAGGCCCGTAAAATCCGGGACTTCATCGCGGCGGAGGCGACCGATTGGACCTATTTGGCCAAGGCGCTGCGGGAAACCGACGTTGATCGGGTGAACGAGACTGGGTACGACACCCGGACGGTTGATGGCATCGAAGTTGGTGTGGTCAAGGTGCCGTTGTTTGATTTTGCCGGAAAAAATGTCGGGGTGGTGATTGCGGTCAAGGAGATCAGCGAGTTTGGACGGGCCTTGAAAGATGCGTTGGTCAGGCTGGCCGTTGCCGGTGCTATTGGGCTCTTGATTACTGCCGGGATGTCCTTGCTGGTTATTTCGGGAATGGTGTTGCGACCAATGGAGCGATTGGGAAAGCGCTTGAAGGGTCTTGCGGGGGGCGATTTCTCCACCAAAGTTGATGCGGTCGCGCGGCGCGATGAAATCGGCGATTTGGCCGTCAGCGTGGACTCCGTGCGGGTTGATTTGCTGCGCAGATTCCCGCCCGGGTCAGCGCCGGTGGTGGATGGTAAGGGCGCGGGGGGCGGCCGATGAGCGCGCGCCGGTGGGTTCTGCCTCTGTTGCTGGTGGGCGTGCTGCTTGGCGGCTGGGCGGGGTTGGCGATGGCGGCGCCTGAGCCACCCGGGCCGCCGGTGGATGAAGGCTTGCCGATCAAGGTGAAGCCGACAATACGGATTGATCAGATCCCAGAGATTAGTGAAAAAGATAGCCTTTTTAAGGCATCTTTGACGCTGACCTATGTTTGGCGGGACCGGCGCCTGGCCTTTGATCGGCGTGCTACCGGGCGCGATGCCTATGAATACTTCAACGAGGCGGCTAAGGCCAAAATCGCGACCATTTGGACGCCAAAGATCACCATTGCGAACAGCACCGAAATTCCGCGTTCGATTGGCCAGATTCTGATCATCCGCGATGATGGTACGGTTCAAATCACAGAAAAGCTGGCGGCCAGCCTCAGCACCAATTATTCGTTCGCTGATTTTCCGTTTGATCGGCAGCGTTTGATCATGCGGCTTGCTTCGACCGAATATAGCCGCGAGTTTGTGCTGTTGCGTGATATCGATGTGGTGCCAAATTCGAAATTGTCGATTAAAAGTTGGCAAGTTCTGCGTACGACTGTCGACGTCGGGGAAACAGCCAGTATTACCGGGCGCCAATTGTCGACTTGTTTTCTTTCGGTCGAGGTGAAGCGTAGCTCGTCTGTGGCAGTCACGCAAATATTTATGCCGTACATTGCCATCATTTTCTTACCATTGGTATGCTTATTCAATGTTGGGCCAACGTCGCCCACTCAGTTGTTTACCTCGTTGCTCGCGTTGCTTACTCTGAATTTTAAGGTCGTGTTGGAACAGCCAACTATCGTTAGCGTTAGTAATTCGGTGGTCGACGCCATGTGGATGGGCTATTGTTTTATCGGCATCAACTTGATGCTGGTGTTTACGGTGATGCGCATTCGGCCCGCCGATGCCCCGCCGATGGGGGATCTTTACCAGGAAATTCGTGGGTATCTCAAATGGGGGGTGCCGGTCGGGTTTCTAACCATCGTTTTGGGGCGGGTATTGTTGGCGCAAAACTAGGTATAGGCAGGGGAGAGTTTGATGAAACCGGATGAAGTGGCCGAGCATCACGAGCATCTTCAACACACCGCCCACGGTGGCGACCATGGCGGCAACGGCAAGCGAATCGCGATTTTGATTGCGATGTTGGCGGCGGTTTTGGCAATCGTGGAATCGGGCGGCAAGGCGAAGCAGACCGAGCAACTTGCCAAAAATATTGATGCTTCGGATACTTATGCTTTCTATCAGGCCAAAACTATTCGTTCGACCGTGTTGCGGACCTCGATGGCGATGGTGGAAGCGGTGGTTCCCGAGGGGATTACTCCAGATCGCAAGGTTAAGGTCGATAAGACGCTGGCCGAATGGAAAGACGCCGCCGATCGTTATGATTCGGACCCCAAAGGCGGGGAAGGGCGCAAAGAGTTGATTGAAAAGGCCAAGCGTCTCGCCACGGAACGCGATGAAGCGGCAATGGCCTATCACAATTTTGAGTATGGCGCCGCAGCGTTGCAGCTTTCAATCGTGCTGGCGTCGGCCTCGGTGATTACCAGTATGCCGGTTCTGGCGGCGGGCTCGCTGGTGCTGGGCGGAATTGGCACGGCGCTCGGTGCTGCTGGTTGGGTTGCGCCCGATGCGCTGCACAAATTGCTTTCTGGTGGCCACGGTCACGGGGATGGTCACGGCGACGGTCATGGCAGCGGGCACTGAGCCGCTGCCCGGCCGTGTTCGGGGGTGGGGCCGGGATGCCGGCCTTAAATGAGCGTGCCTTCCTGAATTTCCAGTCGCCAGCGTGCCCGAGCGAAAAAACGCGCGTTGTCAGCATGGGGGGCGGGTTATCAGTGAGGCGGGCAGGACTACGTTATTGTTTGACTTCGCTGCCACGATGCGGGTTGAAGTTTCGTAGGTAAGAGTTGTTCCACGTTAACATATGTGAGGAAGACATGCGGAAATTTATCACGACTGTGGGTTTTGCGCTGGCCTTGGCCGTTGGTGGGCTGAGCACTCAGGCATTGGCCGAAGCGAAGCAGGATTTTAAGCTGGTCAATAAGACCGGCTACCAGATCAAGGAAGTCTACGTTTCCCCCAACGCCAGCGGTGATTGGGAAGAAGACGTGCTCGGCCAGGGCTTGCTCGACACCAACGCGAATGTCGAAATCAAGTTCCATCGCGCCGCCACTGGGTGCAGCTGGGACCTGAAGGTTGTTTACACCATCGACAACAGCTCGGCGGTGTGGCGTGATATCGACCTGTGCACGGTCGAAAAGATCACGATTAAGTACAACCGCGACACCGACACCACCAGCGCCTCGTACGAGTAATATTCGTATCGTTTCTGATCAGCGCGGCCCCGCTTTTGTCGTGAGTACGGCATAAGCGGCGGCCGCTTGGTCGGCGCGTACCGGTGAAATATCCCGTGTGCCATGGCCTTGCAGGGTCCGGCGGAACAGCGACAAAAACTCGCGCTCGGTCATTATTACTTGCAGACTGGTGCTGGTGAGGGGTGAGGGAGCAGCCACAGCGAGGATCATCTCATCGCCATATGGCTCGCCGATGGCGAGAGACGGGGCGCCGCCGCTGCCGTCGCCAACCACCACCCGGCTATTGGCGGGCCACGGACGGCCTGAGGTCATGGCCGGGGTGTGGACCATCACCGCCTCGCCGCCGGTTTGTAGATAAATCACATAAAGATAACTGGGGAACGCTGGCGTGGTGACATCAATCACCAATGCCGAGCCTTCATTCAGCACCGGCCGGGCATTGGGCGCAATGGGACCGGCGGACGACCGAATGCGGATCGCGAGCCCCTGGGGCCGGTCGAGCGCGGGCGCGAAGGTCATCCGCACTTCGCATTGGGGCCAGGGCATGACGGCGATATCCAGGCTGGGCTTGCCGATTCCGGTCTCGTTGCCGATCAGCGTCGCCACATAATCGCGGTCGCTGGGTTTGCCGACGACACCGCGCACTGCGATTCGGCCGCCAGCCCCCCGCTCGGCCCGCAAGACCGAACAGGGAATATCGGCGACCAGTGCGTTGATTCGCTGCTCCGGGGTTTCGGCGGCGGGCTCGGGCGCAGGGGGCGGCCGGGGCGCATTGGGCCTCGGCGCGGGGGCGGGGGCCGGCGCTACCGTGTTGGTGGCCTGGGGCCTGGGGCGGGGCTGCGTTGCCGGCATTTGGTTTGTCGGCGCCGAGCCCATTGGCACTTGCATGACATAAGCGGCATGGACTCGGGTTTTGAAGGTGTCGTAATCGACCCAGCCGAAGCCCCGGTCGGCCCAGCCCCGTCCCCAGGAGTTGAAGAGCTTGAAAGCGCCTT
>CAIZDL010000202.1 GCA_903931735.1 uncultured Rhodospirillales bacterium | reverse complement strand
GCTTCCGGCTTTGCGACCGCAACCGGCACCACCGGCTTTGGCACGTCTTCCACCTTGGCCGGCTCGGGCGCTGCCACGACCGGTGCCGCTTCCGGCTTGGCGACCACAACCGGCAGCACCGGCTTTGGCGCGTCTTCCACCTTGGCCGGCTCGGGCGCTGCCACGACCGGTGCCACTTCCGGCTTGGCGACCGCAACCGGCAGCACCGGCTTTGGCGCATCTTCCACCTTGGCCGGCTCGGGCGCTGCCACGACCGGTGCCACTTCCGGCTTGGCGACCGCAACCGGGACCTCCGGCTTTGGTGCGTCTTCCACCTTGGCCGGCTCGGGGGCCGCTGCTACCGGGGCTGGCTCAGGTATCGCGATCGAGGGGGGCACCACGATTGGCTTGAGTTGTTCCAAGATGGCCGAGGGAACCTGCTCGGGGATGCCGATAATGTCGGCCGGCGGTTTGGCGTCGGGCACCACCTCGGCTGCCTTGGCAGGGTCGTCCGGGAGAATGGCTGCGGGAATCGGCTCCACCGGTGTTGGCGCTGGTGCCAGCACGACTGCGGCAGGCGCTTCGGCCACTTTTGCCGCTTCCGCCTCCGATGCAGCCACGCGGGGGTATGCCGGACCATCCGCCACAACAACCTTGGTTGGGGTCAGTCGGGCAGGGGAGTCGCTGGCCGGAGTCGCCGCGA
Source organism: uncultured Rhodospirillales bacterium (assembly GCA_903931735.1). Classification (GTDB taxonomy): domain Bacteria; phylum Pseudomonadota; class Alphaproteobacteria; order Azospirillales; family Azospirillaceae; genus BOG-933. The sequence continues at coordinate 21,268 of CAIZDL010000202.1, read as the reverse complement.
AGGCGGAGGACACGATGGTTGGCAGGGCGGCGGCGATGCCGTTTTGCTTGGCGGTTGGGGCTGGCCCGGCGATGTTGGTGCTGGCCGCGGTGAAGTCAAACGCCACTTTGGGCGCCTGCCCGAGGCTGATATTGATGCGATGATTTTGGAAGCGCTCGGCCGGGACCTTTTGGGCACGGACGGTGGCATCGAGCAGTGAGCCGATGATGATGCGGGTATCGTCGTCGACGAGCGCGCTGTCCCGCGCGATTATGTCGCGCAACTCCGCTTTGTGGCGGGCGTCGACGGCGCGTTGATAGGCGAAGCTGAGCGTGACATCCGCCGGGCTCCCGGTGCGGCCGCCCCGGTGAATCGTGATATCTTCCAGCTTATAGCCGGCCGAATCCACCAACAGCTCCAGATCGCGCAGGTCCTTGTTGGAGAAGGCCAGAAGATCTTCCGCCAGCCGGGACTCGCCGTTGGTTCCCGACAGCCAGCCATACACTGTGCGCAAGGTGTCGCTGCTGACGGCGAAGGCCTGCTGGGTTTGGTCTTTGACCGTATCCCAGAGCGTGGGCTCGTCCGCGCGCGCCATGGCCGTGGGCAGGGCGATCAGGGAGGTCGTAAGAAGAAGGACGCTGGACCAGCGGGCAAGGCGGGGAAGGGGCATGATCGGGTTCCTGCTCCGTATAGAGAAACAACGCACCCGGGCGGCTGGGGGCCGCCTGTCCGTTGACAGAAAGCGAGCCGGTCGGCGGGGGTCGTTCGCCGCGTTTCAATCGTCGCGACTCAATCGCCGACAGGCACGATCCTGCATCGCGAGAGAAGTCACAAAATACCCCTCCCGTCAAGTGGGGTGTGGCATCGCGCCCGCCTCCGGCGTGACATTTACGGGACGCTCTGTTGACCTTATATAAGGGGCGCGATTCGGCGTTAATCATTCATTCCGTCCGGTCGGACGCGGTTTCAGGGCATAAACGGGCAGAGGTGCGGGCGTGCAACGGCTGCCAGCCGAGGCTTTTTGGGCGCTTTGAAAAATATCGCGAGAAGATGCTTGACTGCCGGAGGGTGCGTCATTAAGGTCCGCGAACCTTCGATAAGGGGGCTGGTGGTAGGCAACGGTTGGCCTAGACGCAGTTCCGGTTGAATGTTGTGGACCATAGCCGGTTCAGGACGCTCAGAAATGAGCTTGGCCCGGCGTTTAAAAGATCAGCCCGCACGAGGCGGCAGTCCGCTTCGATGGCGGGCTTTGTATCTGGGTCTATGGCACTCTCCCGGCCAAACGTCTGATTTAGGCGAGCCCGCGTGGCCTCTGGCCCGTTTCGGTAGCTATGCCCCTCTGGGCGAATTAAGGGTGATGAGTAGTCTATGCCCACGATCAATCAGTTGATCCGTAAGCCGCGTGAGCCGTTGGCCGCGCGCAACAAGGTTCCGGCTCTTGAGGCGTGCCCTCAGAAGCGCGGCGTTTGCACGCGCGTCTACACCACGACGCCAAAGAAGCCCAACTCGGCGCTGCGTAAGGTTGCTCGTGTGCGCCTTACCAACGGCTTTGAGGTCACCAGCTACATCCCCGGTGAAGGCCACAACCTTCAGGAACACTCGGTGGTGATGATCCGTGGCGGTCGCGTCAAGGATTTGCCTGGTGTTCGCTATCACATCATCCGCGGCTCTCTCGACACGCAGGGGGTCAAGGACCGTCGTCAACGCCGGTCCAAGTATGGCGCCAAGCGGCCGAAGTAAGGAGAGTTCGAGATGTCCCGTCGTCGTCGCGCCGACAAGCGTGAAGTTCTGCCCGATGCCAAATATGGCGATCGCGTGCTGACCAAGTTCATGAACTGCCTGATGCTGGATGGTAAAAAATCCGTCGCGGAGCAGATCGTCTATGGCGCCTTGGAGCGTGTAGAGATCAAAGTTAAGGTCGACCCTGTGAAGATCTTTCATGATGCGCTTGGCAATGTGAAGCCGCATCTTGAGGTTCGGTCCCGGCGGGTCGGCGGTGCGACGTATCAGGTGCCGGTTGAAGTTCGCGCTGAGCGCGCACAGGCGTTGGCGATTCGTTGGCTGATCAACAGTGCGCGGGCTCGTAGTGAAAACACGATGACCGAGCGGTTGTCCGGTGAATTGATGGACGCCGCAAATCAGCGCGGTTCTGCCGTTAAGAAACGGGAAGATACGCACCGGATGGCAGAGGCCAACAAGGCATTCTCTCATTACCGCTGGTAACAGCTGCTCGTTGCCTCAGAATAGAAGAGTTCGAGAATTACCATGCCGCGCACTACGCCCCTCGATCGGTATCGCAATATTGGCATCATGGCTCACATTGATGCCGGGAAAACCACGACGACCGAGCGCATTCTGTACTATACCGGCAAGTCCTATAAAATCGGCGAAGTGCATGAAGGCACGGCGGTGATGGATTGGATGGAGCAGGAGCAGGAGCGCGGCATCACGATCACGTCTGCGGCGACCACCTGCTTTTGGCAGGGTCATCGTATTAACATCATTGACACCCCTGGGCACGTCGACTTCACCATTGAGGTCGAGCGGTCCTTGCGGGTGCTTGATGGCGCGGTGACGGTATTCGACTCGGTGGCTGGCGTTGAGCCTCAGTCCGAGACGGTATGGCGGCAGGCCGATAAGTACAAAGTGCCGCGGATGTGCTTCGTCAATAAGATGGATCGCATCGGCGCCAACTTTTATCGGTGCGTCGACATGATGGTCGATCGGCTCGGCACGGTGCCGTTGGTGATTCATCTGCCGATTGGGTCGGAAGCGGAATTTGTGGGGATCGTCGATCTCGTCAAGAACCGGGCGATCATCTGGAAGGATGAGAGCTTGGGCGCCGAGTTCTATGAGGCCGACATTCCGGCCGATATGGTCGAAATGGCGGAGGAATACCGTCATAAAATGATTGAACTTGCGGTCGAGCAAGATGATGAAGCACTCGAGGCTTATCTCGGCGGCGAAGAACCGTCGATCGAGACGCTGAAGAAGTGCATTCGCAAAGGGACTATTGATTTCGCGTTTGTGCCCGTGCTGTGCGGATCGGCGTTCAAAAACAAGGGCGTGCAGCCGATGCTGGACGCTGTGGTTGATTACCTGCCAGCGCCGACTGACATTCCGAACGTGGTTGGGTTGCGGCCCGATACCGACATAAAGGAAGAGCGGCACACCGAGGATTCAGCGCCGTTCGCTGGGTTGGCATTTAAGATCATGACCGACCCCTTTGTCGGCTCGCTGACCTTCGTGCGGGTCTATTCCGGAACGATTTCTTCGGGCTCTTATGTTCTGAACTCTGTAAAGGGTGATCGGGAGCGTGTTGGCCGTATGTTGCTGATGCACGCAAATAGCCGCGAAGAAATCAAGGAGTGCAATGCTGGCGATATTGTTGCCTTCACCGCCTTGAAGGCGACCACGACCGGCGACACGCTGTGTGATATCAGCAAGCCGATTATTCTGGAGCGGATGGAGTTCCCCGAGCCGGTTATCGAGGTGGCGGTGGAGCCGAAATCGAAAGCCGACCAGGAAAAGATGGGGACGGCGCTCGCGCGGCTGGCTCAGGAGGACCCTTCCTTCCGGGTTGCGGTGGATCACGAGAGTGGCCAGACCGTGATCAAGGGCATGGGCGAACTGCATCTTGAAATTCTAGTCGATCGCATGAGGCGTGAATACAAGGTCGAGGCTAATGTTGGTCCGCCCCAGGTCGCCTATCGCGAGACGATTACGAAACGGGCCGAGATCGATTATACTCACAAGAAGCAGACCGGTGGGTCTGGCCAGTTCGCGCGTATTAAGTTGGTGTTCGAGCCGCAACCCGAGCCCGGTATGGGGTTTGTGTTCGAAAATAAGATCATTGGTGGTTCGGTGCCAAAGGAATATATCCCTGGTGTCGAAAAGGGTTTGACGGTATCGAAGGAAACCGGTGTAATCGCCGGATTCCCGGTGATCGACTTCAAAGTGCAATTGATCGACGGCGCCTATCACGATGTTGACTCGTCGGTGCTGGCTTTTGAAATTGCGGCGCGAGCGGCTTTCAAGGAGGGGATTGCGAAAGCGGGCCCCGCTTTGCTGGAGCCGATCATGGCCGTTGAAGTTGTGACGCCGGAAGATTATATGGGCGACGTTATCGGCGACCTAAACAGCCGGCGTGGACAGATCACTGGAATGGATCAGCGGGGAAATGCCCGCGTGCTTGAGGCGATGGTACCGCTGGCGATGATGTTCGGCTATGTTAATACCCTGCGTTCAATGAGCCAGGGGCGGGCGCAGTACACCATGCAGTTCCACCACTATGAACGGGTGCCGCCGGCGATCGCCGACGAGGTCCGTGCCAAGCTGGCGTGATATAATCGTGATTTAATTCGCGGCAAGCGAAAAAGACGGAGACTTGGGATCATGGCGAAAGCTAAATTCGAGCGGAATAAGCCGCATTGCAACGTTGGGACCATCGGTCACGTTGACCACGGCAAAACCTCGCTGACCGCAGCCATCACCAAGGTGCTGGCCGAAAGTGGTGGCGCGACCTATACGGCCTATGATCAGATTGATAAGGCGCCAGAAGAAAAGGCTCGTGGAATCACGATCTCGACCGCGCACGTCGAGTATCAGACTGTCGCCCGCCATTATGCGCATGTTGATTGTCCGGGCCACGCCGATTATGTCAAGAACATGATCACCGGCGCAGCGCAGATGGACGGTGCAATTCTTGTCGTTTCTGCTGCGGACGGGCCGATGCCCCAGACTCGCGAGCACATTCTGCTTGCTCGCCAGGTCGGCGTCCCCGCGATCGTGGTTTTCATGAACAAGGTCGACATGGTCGACGACCCTGAGTTGTTGGAACTGGTTGAGCTTGAGGTTCGCGAGCTGCTGACCTCCTATCAATTCCCAGGCGATGACATTCCGATCGTGCAGGGGTCTGCACTGTGCGCGCTTGAAGACAAGAAGCCTGAGATTGGTAAGCAGGCGGTGATTAAGTTGATGGCCGCGGTTGACGAGTATATTCCGCAGCCCGAGCGCCCGATTGACCGGCCATTCTTGATGCCGATCGAAGACGTGTTCTCGATTTCGGGGCGTGGCACCGTGGTCACCGGCCGCGTTGAGCGTGGGATCGTCAAGGTCGGCGAGGAAGTTGAGATCGTCGGGCTAAAGACGACGGTGAAGACCGTTGTGACCGGCGTTGAAATGTTCCGTAAGCTGCTCGATCAGGGGCAGGCTGGCGACAACATTGGTGCGTTGCTGCGCGGTACTAAGCGCGAGGATGTTGAGCGCGGGCAAGTCTTGGCAAAGCCCGGTTCAATCACTCCCCATACCGTGTTCACAGCAGAAGCCTACATTCTCACGAAGGAAGAAGGTGGTCGGCACACACCGTTCTTCACTAATTATCGTCCGCAGTTTTATTTCCGCACCACTGATGTCACAGGCATGGTAAAGCTGCCTGAGGGCACTGAGATGGTGATGCCGGGGGATAATGTTTCCATGGAAATTGAGCTGATTGCTCCGATCGCCATGGACGAGGGCCTGCGGTTCGCCATTCGAGAGGGTGGTCGGACGGTTGGTGCCGGTGTAGTTGCCAAGATTATAAAGTAACGTTTCGCAGGAGATGAGGCGCCAGCGCTTCTTCGTTGGCGCTGGCATCCCTTTAGGACAAGAAGGTACGGGTTTAGGACCATGGAAAGCCAGAATATCCGCATCCGCCTTAAGGCGTTCGATCATCGTGTGCTCGACCAGTCGACCAGCGAGATCGTGAATACGGCCAAGCGGACCGGAGCGCGGGTGCGCGGTCCGATTCCGTTGCCCACTTTGTTCGAAAAGTTTACTGTCAACCGGTCTCCGCACATTGACAAGAAGTCTCGGGAACAGTTCGAGATCCGCACTCACAAGCGCCTTCTCGATATCGTCGATCCGACGCCGCAGACTGTCGATGCGCTGATGAAGCTGGATCTGGCGGCGGGCGTCGACGTCGAGATTAAGCTCTGATATCAAAGAAATCTGAAGGCCGGGTCCGGCCTTGTAAGGGGTATGAAGCCATGCGATCCGGTTTGATCGCGCAGAAAGTCGGTATGACCCGCGTCTTTACAGGCGAGGGGGAACATGTGCCGGTGACTGTGCTCAAAGTCGATAACTGCCAGGTCGTGGCCGTGCGCACCGACGAGACCGACGGCTATACGGCGGTTCAGCTCGGGGTTGGCGCGGCCAAGGTAAAGAACGTTACCAAGCCGATGCGGGGCCATTTCGCCAAAGCGAAGGTCGAGCCTAAGCGCAAATTGGCTGAGTTTCGTGTGACAGCGGACACTGTGCTTGAGGTTGGGGCTGAGATTTCGGCGGCTCACTTCGTCGCAGGGCAATTCGTGGATGTCACCGGGACCAGCATTGGTAAGGGTTTTGCCGGTGGTATGAAACGGTGGAACTTTGGTGGCTTGCGCGCCACCCACGGTGTGTCGGTGTCGCATCGCTCGCTGGGCTCGACTGGTAATCGCCAGGACCCCGGTAAAACCTTTAAGAATAAAAAGATGGCCGGGCATTTGGGCGCTGAGCGGGTTACGACGCTTAACCTCAAGGTCGTTCAGGTCGATGGCGAACAAGGGCTGATTTTGGTTAAGGGTGCCGTACCTGGGTCTGAGAATGGGTACGTGTTGGTTCGCGACGCGGTCAAGCGGAAGCTTCCGGACGGTGTGCCTTTCCCAGCCGGTTTGCGTAGCGCAGCCGCTCAAGAGGAGACCGCGTGATGAAGGCGGCAATTCGCAACCTCGATAACCAGGAAGTTGGCGAGATTGAACTCGCTGATGACGTGTTCGGCGTCGCTGTGCGCGCTGACCTCCTGGCTCGGGCGGTCAATTGGCAGCTTGCCAAGCGTCGTTCCGGGAATCATAAGACCAAGATCATCGGCGACATTAGCGGTACGACGAAGAAGCCCTACCGTCAGAAGGGCACCGGGCGGGCCCGACAGGGGTCTCTGCGGTCGCCCCAGTTTCGTGGTGGCGCTGTCATTTTTGGTCCGGTAGTGCGGTCCCATGAACATGGTCTGACCAAAAAAGTTCGCAAGTTGGCGCTGAAGATCGCTCTTGCATCTAAGGTCGCAGAGGGTAAGCTGATCGTACTTGATACGGCAGCGTTGGATTCCCATAAGACAAAAGCGCTGGCCTTGAGATTGAAGGGCTTCGGCCTCAAGTCGGCGCTGATTATCGATGGGGCTAACCTCGACGAGAATTTTGCTAAAGCGGCACGCAACATACCTTTGCTTGACGTTCTGCCCGAGCAGGGCGCTAACGTCTACGACATCTTGCGGCGGGATACGTTGTTTCTGACCCGTAATGCTGTCGAGCAGTTGGAGGCCCGACTGAAATGAGCAGGCTTATCTACGACGTGATCTTGGCGCCGGTCATAACCGAAAAGGCGACCAACATTACCGGTGATAATCAGTACACCTTCAGGGTGCCGCTGGACGCGACGAAGCCAGAGATAAAGAAGGCTGTGGAAGGTTTGTTTTCAGTCAAAGTTACGGCGGTCAACACCGTTGTTTCGAAGGGCAAGACAAAGCGCTTCCGGGGCATACTTGGTCGGCGTTCCGATACCAAGAAAGCGATGGTAACGTTGGTCGCGGGCCAGCGCATTGACGTGACCACAGGCGTTTGACGGAAGGGACTGAAAAATGGCCTTAAAACAGTTCAATCCGATCACGCCGTCGCAGCGCCAGCTTGTCCAGGTGGACCGCTCGGAGTTGTGGTCGGGTAAGCCGGTCAAGGCGTTGACCGAGGGCCTAACGGGCTCCGGCGGACGGAACAATACCGGTCGGATAACTGCGCGGCGCATGGGTGGCGGTCATAAACGGTCGTACCGGCTGATCGACTTTAAGCGGCGTCGCTTTGATGAACCCGCTGCTGTCGAGCGGCTGGAATATGACCCGAATCGGACCGGGTTCATCGCCTTGATTAAGTATCAAGACGGGACCGTCTCCTACATTCTGGCGCCACAGCGTTTGAAAGTCGGCGATTCGGTGGTGTCGGGCGAGAAGGTTGATATCAAGCCCGGCAACGCTATGCCGCTTAAGAATATACCGGTCGGAACTATCGTTCATAACGTCGAGCTTAAGGCCGGTGCTGGTGGGCAGATGGCTCGGGCGGCGGGCACTTATGTGCAGATTGTCGGCCGGGATAGTGGCTACGCCCAGTTGAAGCTTAGCTCGGGCGAGTTGCGCATGGTTCGGGGCGAGTGTCTTGCCACTATTGGCGCGGTGTCGAATCCCGATCAGGCAAACATTAATTTGGGCAAGGCTGGACGCAATCGCTGGTTGGGTGTTTGCCCGTCGGTGCGTGGTGTCGCCATGAACCCGATTGATCATCCGCACGGTGGCGGCGAAGGCCGGACCTCTGGCGGCCGTCACCCAGTGACGCCTTGGGGTAAGCCGACCAAGGGTAAGAAGACGCGCAACAACAAGAAGACCGATCGGCTGGTTATTCGCCGTCGTCAGAAGTAAGGAGATCGCACCTTGGCGCGCTCAGTTTGGAAGGGTCCGTTTGTCGACGGCTATCTGCTCAAAAAGGCGGATAAGACGCGGGGCAGCGGCCGTAACGAGATCATCAAGATCTGGTCGCGGCGCTCCACCATTCTGCCCCAGTTCGTTGGCCTGACTTTTGGTGTCCATAACGGCCATAAGTTTCTGCCGGTTCTGGTCACTGAGAATATGATCGGCCATAAGTTCGGTGAATTCTCGCCGACGCGGACCTATTATGGGCACGCTGCCGACAAGAAGGCCAAGAGGAAGTAGCCATGGGCCAGATCGTCAATCCCCCGCGTATCGCCGATAACGAAGCACTGGCTACCGCCTCTCTGATTAAGAGTAGCGCTCGCAAGCTTAATTTGGTGGCGCAGTTGATTAGATGCAAAGATGCAAGCCAGGCGCTTGCTGACCTTGCCTTCTCAGAAAAGCGCATCGCCGCTGAGGTCCGGAAGGTTCTTCAGTCCGCAATCGCAAACGCCGAGAACAACCATCAACTCGATGTCGATCGGTTGTTTGTTGCTGAGGCGACGGTCGGTCGGGCTCTGGTGATGAAGCGTTTTCATGCTCGTGGCCGGGGTCGTGGTTCGCGGGTAGAGAAATCGTTCAGCAACCTTAAGGTGATCGTGCGCGAGCGAGCCGAGCCGGCCCAAGATAAGGCCGAGGAGTAACCCCATGGGTCAAAAAATCAATCCGATCGGCCTGCGCGTCGGTATCAATCGTACTTGGGATAGTCGTTGGTTCGCATCCCGCGATTATGCGACGTTGTTGCACCAGGACCTGAAGCTGCGCAATCACTTGCTGAGTTCGTTGCAGCAGGCCGGGTGCGCAAAGGTAATTATTGAGCGCCCCGCAAAACGCGCCCGTATTACTATACATGCCGCTCGTCCGGGCGTCGTGATTGGTCGTAAGGGCGCCGATATTGAGAAGTTGCGCTTAGAGCTTGGCAAAATGGCCGGGTCTGAGGTCAGTCTCAATATCGTTGAGATCCGGAAACCGGAAATCGACGCGCGCTTGATTGCCGAGAATATTTCTAGTCAGTTGGAGCGGCGGGTTGCGTTTCGTCGGGCCATGAAACGCGCCGTGCAATCGGCAATGCGGCTGGGCGCCATGGGCATTCGGATCAATTGTTCCGGCAGGCTTGGTGGCGCCGAAATTGCTCGTATGGAGTGGTATCGTGAGGGGCGCGTTCCGTTGCATACTTTGCGCGCCGACATCGACTATGGTGTGGCGACGGCGAAGACGACTTACGGCACCTGCGGTGTGAAGGTTTGGGTGTTTAAGGGCGAAATTCTACAACATGATCCGATGGCCCAGGATAAGAGGGCCGGCGAAGCCCAGGCGGCGCGTCCGGAAGGTCGCGAGCGCGAGCATCGCGGCGAGCGTGAGCCTCGGGGTGACCGGGGACGCGGACATGACCGCGACCGCGATCGCGATCGCTGAGGGGAGCCGGGAAAATGCTGAGTCCCAAGCGTACAAAGTTTCGTAAGGCCCATAAGGGCCGCATTAAGGGCGTCGCCAAGGGGGGCAGCCAGCTTAACTTCGGCTCGATGGGGTTGAAGGCGCTGGAGCCAGCTCGGGTAACCGCTCGTCAGATTGAGGCGGCTCGCCGGGCGCTTACGCGTCACATCAAGCGGCAAGGCCGGGTGTGGATACGGGTATTCCCCGATGTGCCGGTATCGAGCAAGCCAGCCGAAGTTCGTATGGGCTCCGGCAAGGGAGCACCGGAGTTCTGGGCGGCTCGTGTTGCTCCGGGGCGGATTATGTTCGAGCTGGATGGTGTTCCGGCGGACATCGCCACCCGCGCTTTTGAGTTGGCAGCGGCAAAACTGCCGATCAAAACGAAAATCGTGCATCGTTTGGGTGAGGAGGTGGCGGCATGAGCGGGTTAAAGACTGAAGACCTGCGCGGTCGTACCGTTGACGAACTCAACGAACAACTGGTAGCTCTAAAGAAAGAGCAGTTTAATCTGCGCTTTCAACGGGCTTCGGGCCAGTTAGAAAACACCGCCCGCGTCCGGACCGTCCGGCGCGACATCGCGCGAATCATGACCGTTCTGGGTCAGCGGCAAACCGCCGCTGCCGCTCAGAGCTAGGTAAGGCAGGAGAAACGGCATGCCCCGGCGAGTCTTGCAGGGCACGGTGGTCAGCGACAAGGGCGACAAGACAATTATTGTCTTGGTCGAGCGCCGCGTCATGCACCCCGTCTATAAAAAATTCATTCGGCAGTCGAAGCGGTACGCGGCTCATGACGAGGCGAACCACTTCAAGACTGGCGATGTTGTCAGCATTGAGGAAAGTCGCCCGATTTCCAAACGGAAACGCTGGGTGGTCATCGTCGAAGGGGCTTCGGCTCCTGCTGTGGCGTGAAGGGATAAAGCACCATGATTCAGATGCAAACCAACCTGGAGGTCGCTGATAATAGCGGCGCGCGCCGGGTGCAGTGCATCAAGGTGATCGGCGGCTCTAAGCGTAAGGTTGCTTCGGTCGGCGATGTCATCGTTGTGTCGGTAAAAGAGGCGATCCCACGGGGTCGTGTCAAAAAGGGGGATGTTCACCGCGCTGTGATCGTCCGTACCGCGAAAGACATCCGGCGGGCAGATGGAAGTTCGATCCGCTTTGACCGGAACGCGGCCGTGTTGATCAATAAACAGGGCGAACCGATTGGCACTCGTATTTTTGGGCCGGTAACTCGCGAACTTCGTGGCAAGAAGTTCATGAAGATTATCTCTTTGGCGCCGGAGGTGCTGTGATGGCCGGCTTAAAGATCAAGACCAAGGATAAGGTTGTCGTGATTTCCGGTCGCGATAAGGGTAAGACTGGCGAAGTGCTGAAGGTGTTGGCGAAGGATGAGCGCGTTGTTGTCCGCGGCGTCAACCTCGTCACCAAGCATGAGCGGCAGACTGCTCAGTCGCAGGGCGGCATTAAAGAGATCGAAGCCCCCTTGCATGTTTCAAACGTCGCGCATGTCGATCCGAAGACCGGCAAGCCGACGCGGGTGGGGTACAAGTTTCTTGAAGATGGACGCAAGGTGCGAGTCGCCAAGCGGTCCGGCGAAGTGATCGATCTCTGAGAAGGGCCGACCGACCATGACCAGATTGAAAGAACGCTACGATAGCGTCATCAAGGCGGCCCTCAAGGCGGAATTTGAGTACGCCAATGAGATGCAGATCCCGCGTCTTGAGAAAATTGTCATCAACATGGGCGTTGGTGATGCGACCACGGACAGCAAGCGCGTCACGCAGGCGGTGAAGGAGCTGACCGCGATAGCGGGACAGAGGCCGGTGGTGACCAAATCACGCAAATCGATTGCTCAGTTCAAGCTCCGTGAGAACATGGCGATCGGTTGTAAGGTGACTTTGCGCCGCGAGAAGATGTACGAGTTTTTGGACCGGTTGGTGTGCATCGCGTTGCCGCGGGTCCGGGATTTCCGGGGTGTTTTGCCGACCAGCTTTGATGGTCGTGGGAACTACGCTCTCGGCGTCAAGGAACAGATCATCTTCCCTGAGATCGACTACGATAAGATCGAGCAGGTCCGGGGTATGGATATCATCATTGTCACCACGGCGAAGACCGATAAAGAAGCCAAGGCGCTTCTCAAGGGCTTCGACATGCCGTTCATCAACTGACGCGGCGGAGAAGCAACCATGGCAAAAGTCAGTGCCGTTCAGAAGAACAAGCGTCGGGAAAAGTTGGTGAAGCAGTGCGCCAATAAGCGTGCTCGTCTTAAGGCGAAGGCCAAAGACCCCTCTGTTCCGCCCGAAGACCAATTCGCCGCCCGGTTGAAGCTCGCGGAGATGCCGCGGAATTCGAGCCGGACCCGGGTTCGCAACCGGTGTGAGATCACTGGTCGGCCGCGGGCGTTCTATCGTAAGTTTAAGCTCTCGCGCATCGCGCTGAGGGATTTGGCCTCGACCGGCCAGATTCCCGGCATGACGAAGTCGAGCTGGTAAGAGGGATCAGAGAAGATGGCGTTGAGCGATCCCCTTGGCGATATGCTGACCCGCATCCGCAACGGACAGCGGGCGCGCATGGCAGCCGTGGATAGCCCGGCTTCGAAGCTGCGGGCGAATGTGTTGGAGGTGCTGAAGCGCGAGGGCTACATTCGGGGCTATACCAGCCGCGAGGTGAAGCCGGGCGTATCCACCCTGCGCATTGAACTTAAATATCATGAGGGCGAGCCTGTGATTAAGCACGTCTCCCGGGTTTCCAAGCCAGGCAGGCGGGTTTATTCCAAGATCGCTGATCTCGATCGGGTGTTTAACGGGCTGGGTATCTCCATCCTGTCAACTCCGCGCGGGGTGATGTCGGACAACGAAGCGCGCGCAGCCAATGTCGGCGGCGAAGTGCTTTGCCAGCTGTTCTGAGGAGCGGGAACCCATGTCACGCATTGGTAAGCATCCGGTGCCGGTTCCCGCGGGCGTCGACGTGACCGTCGACGGCCAGACGGTCACGGCAAAGGGCAAGCTCGGTGAATTGAGCTTTGTGGTGGTGGATGACATCATCGCGAAGTTGGAAAGCGGAAAAGTGGTCGTCCTCCCGAGGGCCGACACCCGTCGGGCTCGCACACAGTGGGGCACGGCCCGTACTCAGGTTTCCAATCTGATCGAGGGCGTCAGTAAGGGCTTTACAGTGAACCTTGAGATCAGTGGTGTCGGTTATCGCGCTGCTGTGCAAGGGGCAGAACTGGTCCTTCAGCTTGGTTATAGCCACGACATCAGGTATTCAATACCCGAGGGAATAACCATTAAGGCGGAAAAGCCAACCGCGATTTCAGTCTTCGGGCGGGATCGGCAAAAGGTTGGTCAGGTCGCTGCTGAAATTCGCGGCTACCGTAAGCCAGAACCTTACAAGGGCAAAGGTATCAAGTATGGTACCGAAGTGGTGCTCCGTAAGGAAGGCAAGAAGAAGTAAGTGGGGCGCAAGTCATGATCAAAGCCAAACAATTGAACTTGCGCCGCAAGCTCCGGGTTCGTGCCCGGATCGCCCGGACCTCTGGTGGCCGCGTGCGGCTTTCGGTGTTCCGGTCGAGCAAGCATATCTACGCCCAGATTATCGACGATACCCAGGGACGGACCTTGGCGGCGGCGTCGAGTCTGGACCCGAGCCTCAAGGTGCAACTCAAGACCGGGGCCGATATCGAAGCGGCCAAACTGGTTGGCAAGTTGATCGCCGAGCGGGCTACTCAGGTCGGAATCACGCAGGTGGTGTTCGATCGAGGTGGGTATATTTATCACGGGCGGGTGAAGGCGCTGGCCGACGCCGCGCGTGAAGCTGGCCTTCAGTTTTAGACCGTATCGCGAAGGAGCCTGGAAATGGCGCGTGAAAAAGGCGAGCGAGGCGACCGCGAACGGCAACCCCGGGAGCGCGAGCGCGAAGAGAGTGAGCTGATCGAAAAGTTGGTCAGCATCAATCGAGTTGCGAAGGTGGTTAAGGGCGGCCGGCGGTTCGGCTTCGCGGCGTTGGTTGTTGTCGGAGACGGCAAGGGCCGGGTGGGCGTTGGTTCTGGTAAGGCTCGCGAGGTTCCCGAGGCGATTCGTAAGGCGACGGATCAGGCCAAGCGGACCATGATTCGGGTACCGTTGCGGGAAGCGAGAACTTTGCACCATGATGTTCAGGGCCATTACGGCGCCGGGCGGGTGGTGTTGCGGGCGGCCCCGGGCGGTACTGGTATCATCGCGGGTGGCCCGATGCGTGCGATTTTCGAGGCGCTCGGTGTCCAGGACGTGGTAACCAAGTCGATCGGGACCTCCAATCCACACAATATGATCAAGGCAACGTTTGATGCTTTGGTTCAGGTGGTAAGCCCGCGTCTGGTTGCTGCGCGCCGGGGGCGGCGGGTCTCTGACATTCTCGGGCGTCGTGAGGCGACTGAAACGAAGGAGGCGGTGGTCAATGGTTAACACCGAACAGGCCGCTAAGGGTGAAACTTTGATTGTGACCCAGGTTGGGAGTCCTATCGGTCGTAAACACGATCAGCGGGAAACCTTAGTCGGCCTTGGCCTCAACAAGCTGCATCGGACGCGCGAATTGCCGGATACTCCATCGGTGCGCGGAATGGTTGCCAAAGTTCAGCATTTGGTTCGGGTCGAACAGGCCGGCTAGACGCTGGGTAAGGATCGCAGGTTATGAAGCTAAATCAGATTCGCGATAATGAAGGCGCGACTCAGTATCGGACTCGTGTTGGCCGGGGTATTGGCTGTGGCAAGGGTAAGACCTGCGGTCGCGGTGTTAAGGGGCAGACCTCCCGAACCGGCGTTGCAATCAAAGGATTCGAAGGCGGGCAAATGCCTTTGCATCGGCGATTGCCAAAAAGGGGGTTTAATTCGCTGTCCAGCATTGAATATGCTGAGGTGAATGTTGGCCGGGTTCAACAGGCAATTGAGCAGGGCCGGCTTGATGCTAGTCAGCCGATTGGAGTTGCCCAGCTTCAGGCTGCCGGTTTGGTCCGCGATGGGTGCGGACTGGTTCGGTTGCTCGGAAAGGGGAGCTTGCGCGCCAAAGTGACGATTGCCGTTTCCGGTGCGAGCAAGGGGGCGATTTCTCTCGTCGAGAGGGTTGGCGGGAGCGTGACCGTCGGATAAGTAAATGACCAAGGGGCTTTGCCCCTTGGAACTCCGCCGGGGCCGAATGGCCCCGGACCCCGTTACGGGAGAGGACGGATGGCATCTGCCGCAGAACAATTGGCCGCCAACGTCAATTTCGGCGCGTTTGGTAAGGCGACCGAATTAAAGAAACGGCTTTGGTTTACATTGGGCGCGCTGGTGGTGTACCGGCTCGGCACCTATATCCCGTTGCCTGGCATAGATCCGCAGATTTTTCACGACGTCTTTAGTAAGCAAGGCGGCGGTATTCTGGGTATGTTTGACATGTTTTCGGGCGGCGCGCTCGGGCGCATGACGATATTTGCACTGAATATTATGCCCTATATCTCGGCATCGATTATTATACAGTTGATGACCGCGACTTCTCCGACCCTGGAGGCCCTCAAGAAGGAGGGCGAGAGTGGGCGTAAGAAACTGAATCAATATACGCGCTTTTTGACAGTCGCGCTTGCCACTGTTCAGGCCTATGGCCTTTCGGTCGGGTTGGAGGGGATGTCTGCGGGGGCGGCCGCAGCGGTGCTTGATCCGGGCATCTTCTTTCGTCTTAGTACGGTGATATCGCTGGTCGGCGGCACTATGTTTTTGATGTGGCTGGGAGAGCAGATAACTGCGCGGGGGGTTGGGAACGGAATCTCATTGATTATCTTCGCCGGTATCGTCGCTAACCTGCCAAAAGCGCTGGCCGGGACCTTGGAAATGGGGCGAACGGGAGCGCTTTCGACATTATTCATCATCTTCCTGTTGGTGATGTCGGTGGCGGTGGTCTTGTTTATTGTGTTTGTTGAGCGTGCGCAGCGTCGGGTGATTGTCCAATATCCCAAACGCCAAATGGGCAACCGGATGTATGGGGGCGAAGCTTCGCACTTGCCGCTGAAGCTCAATACTTCGGGTGTTATCCCGCCGATTTTCGCTAGCTCGCTGCTGTTGTTGCCGCTAACCGCAGTTGGGTTCGCTGGTGGTCAAGGGCCAGAGTGGTTGCAGATGTTGTCGGGTTTTGTCAGCCATGGATCGCTCCTTTATATGGTGATGTATTCGGCGCTGATTGTGTTTTTCGCCTTCTTTTACACGGCGATTGTATTTAATCCGGTCGAGACAGCAGATAATCTGAAGAAGTACGGTGGTTTTGTTCCAGGCATCCGGCCTGGTAAGAATACTGCGGACTACCTCGATTTTGTTTTGACCCGGCTGACGGTGATCGGTGCTGCGTATTTGGCCGCTGTGTGCCTATTGCCGGAGTTGCTGATATCGTCGCAGTCGGTTCCTTTTTACTTTGGCGGGACCAGCTTGCTGATCGTGGTGAGCGTCACAATGGATACCGTGGCGCAGATTCATTCGCATCTGTTGGCCCACCAGTATGAGGGGCTGATCAAGAAATCAAAGCTGAGGGGGAGGCGAGGATGAACATCATTCTGTTGGGTCCGCCGGGGGCGGGCAAAGGCACTCAGGCCAAGTTTCTTGAGGATACCTTCAAGATTATCCAGTTGTCGACCGGCGACATGCTTCGCGCCGCTGTAAAGTCCGGCTCTGAGTTGGGCAAGCAGGCGAAGGAGATTATGGAGGCTGGGAAGCTGGTTTCTGACGAGTTGGTGATTAATTTGATCTCTGAGCGGATTGATCAGTCCGACGCCAAGAATGGTTATATTCTTGATGGGTTTCCGCGCACCGTACCCCAGGCTCAGGCGCTGGACGCGATGTTGGGACAGAAGGGCCAGAAGCTCGATCACGTGATTGAGATGAAAGTTGTGGACGATGTTTTGGTTGAGCGGATCACCGGGCGCTATTCTTGCGCCAAGTGTGGTGCCGGATATCATGATTCGTTCCAGAAGCCGAAGGTTTCAGGGGTGTGTGATGGCTGCGGTGGCACCGAGTTTAAGCGGCGGGCCGATGATAATGCGGAAACGGTAAAGACGCGGCTCGCTCAGTACCATGCTCAGACCGCGCCGATTTTGCCCTATTATCAAGCTAGAGGTATCCTGAAGTCAGTGGATGGTATGGCTGATATCGGTGAGGTGACCCGCCAGTTGGAGCGTGTCCTGCGGGCGTGATGAAAGAAATTCGCAAAAGGGGTTGACTGGTGCGAATTTCCGTCTACCATCTGCCGCCCCGGTCCCTTGTGGACCGAGCTGTGGTGGTTTTGTTGTAAGCCTCCGGGAAGGCGCTTCGAGGAGCGTCGGGGGCGGGTGTTCGGTGCGGCCGTGGTCTTGTCTTTGACGCTCATGCGGTAACGTTAGGGCGTAAGGGTCGGGTTGGTCGTTTTGTGAGTAGGTGGGGCCCCCGCCGATCGGCGGTGGGACCAAAGCGAGGAGGTTAGGCGTGGCGCGTATTGCTGGCGTCAATATTCCCGCACAGAAACGTGTGGAAATTGGATTGACCTATATTCACGGCATCGGACCATCCAAGGCCAAGGAGATATGCTCCAAGGTTGGGGTGACCCCGGAGCGCCGCGTCAACAACTTGACCGATGACGAGGTCCTGCGAATCCGTGAAGTAATCGATAGCGATTACCGGGTTGAGGGGGATCTGCGTCGCGAAGTGGCGATGAACATCAAGCGCTTGATGGACCTTGGCTGCTATCGCGGGCTGCGCCACCGCAAGGGGCTGCCGGTGCACGGTCAGCGGACCCATACCAACGCGCGGACTCGTAAGGGCCCCGCGAAGCCGATTGCCGGCAAGAAGAAATAACGGAACGAGTCCCAGCCCATGGCCAAACCGTCTGCAGCTGCCCAGCGCCTGCGTCGTCGCGAGCGTAAAAATATTTCGTCGGGCGTGGCCCACGTCAACGCCTCCTTCAACAACACGATGATTACTATCACCGACGCCCAAGGCAATACGATTGCTTGGTCATCGTCGGGCAGTCAGGGCTTCAAGGGGTCGCGCAAGTCGACACCCTACGCGGCCCAGATTGCCGCCGAGGACGCGGGGCGTAAGGCGATGGAACATGGTATGAAGACTATCGAGGTCGAGGTTAAAGGGCCTGGGTCGGGTCGCGAGTCGGCGCTGCGGGCCTTGCAGGCGGTCGGGTTTTCGATCACCTCGATTCGTGATGTCACGCCAATTCCCCATAACGGCGTGCGGCCACCGAAAAAGCGCAGGGTGTGATCACTTCTTGAACGGTCCGGTCGGCAGGGTCGGCGGTTCCCTGGAATCAGGGTGGCGCCGATGGGCCGGGTTGGAATGGGTCACAGCGGGTGGCCGAACGAAGTGGGGTTGGCGGTTCGGTGTTAGCCGCGTTCCCGGATAAGGCAAGAGGGCGCTCCCGTGATGCAAAAAAATTGGCAAGAACTGATCAAACCGCGAAAGCTGGATGTTCATCCCGGGGACGATCCGGGGCGGGCCGCGCGGGTCGTGGCTGAGCCGCTAGAGCGGGGTTTCGGCCTGACGTTGGGGAATGCCCTGCGTCGGGTGTTGCTGTCGTCCTTGCAGGGCGCGGCGGTGACTTCGATTCACATTGAGGGCGTCCTGCACGAGTTTTCCTCGATCCCTGGTGTCCGCGAGGACGTGACCGATGTTGTGCTCAACATCAAGTCGATGGGTTTGCGGATGCACGGTGACGGTCCAAAGCGGATGCGTCTGCGCGCCGAGGGGCCGGGAGAAGTGACCGCCGGGCAGATCGAGACCGGGGCTGATATCCAAATCATGGACCCGGATTTGGTGCTGTGCAGTCTCGATACCGGGGCCAAGCTGGTGATGGAACTGACGGTCGAGTCCGGTAAGGGCTATGTTCCGGCCAGTCAAAATCGGCCGGAAGATGCACCGATCGGCCTCATCCCTGTGGATGCTTTGTATAGTCCGGTACGCAAAGTTTCGTATAGGGTTGAGAATAGCCGCGTTGGGCAGGTCACGGACTATGACCGTTTGTCGATGGAAGTCGAGACAAACGGTGCTGTGTCGCCTGAGGATGCGGTTGCTTTGGCGGCGCGTATTCTGCAAGACCAATTGCAGTTGTTTATCAATTTCGAAGAACCAAGCCATGCAGTTCGTGAGGAGCGGGGTGAAGAGCCGCCGTTCAACAAGAACTTGTTGCGCAAGGTTGACGAGTTGGAGCTTTCAGTTCGGTCGGCAAATTGCCTGAAGAACGACAATATCGTTTATATTGGCGATCTGGTGCAAAAGACCGAAGCCGAGATGCTGAGGACCCCGAATTTCGGACGCAAGTCTCTCAATGAGATTAAGGAAGTTCTGGCTCAGATGGGGTTGCATCTTGGCATGGAAATTCCGAATTGGCCGCCTGAGAACATCGAAGAATTAGCGAAGCGGCTCGAAGAGCCTTACTAGGCGACATGGGGGCGTGTGCCTGAGCACCGTCCCCTTTTTGCTGTTATTGAGCATTGCTCGGGCCGCGACGGCCCACCCC
Organism: uncultured Rhodospirillales bacterium; assembly: GCA_903931735.1. Lineage (GTDB taxonomy): Bacteria > Pseudomonadota > Alphaproteobacteria > Azospirillales > Azospirillaceae > BOG-933. The sequence goes on along the minus strand of CAIZDL010000202.1, from coordinate 1,837 downwards.
TTCGTACCGGGTGCCCGGGCGATGGGTCTTGCCATCGGTTTCGCGCCGCGAAGCCAAGCTATGTTGAAGGGATACTGAGACCATGCGTCACGGCCTGAGCGGACGGAAACTGGGTAAAACGTCCAGTCACCGTAAAGCGATGTTCGCCAACATGGCGGCGGCTTTGATCAAGCACGAGCAAATCACTACTACGTTGCCGAAGGCAAAAGAGTTGCGTCCGGTGGTCGAGAAATTGATCACGCTGGGCAAAAAGGGCGGGATGCATAATCGGCGTCAGGCATATGCCGTATTGCGCGACGACGCGATTGTTGCCAAACTGTTTGGAGTGCTGGCGACGCGGTATGCCAGCCGGAGCGGGGGCTACGCCCGGGTGCTCAGGGCAGGGTTCCGTTACGGTGACGCAGCGCCGATGGGTGTGATCGAATTCGTTGATCGCGATCCTGGTGCCAAGGGCCTCGATAGCGGGCCGGTCCAGGTCGTTGGTGACCAAGAATCGTAATTGTTTGGACGGGGGGGGCGGCTAAACTGCCCCCCGGTTCTGAAGGAGAAGCAGAGCGTGGATGGTGGGGAGGTGTACTGCCAGAAGGGCTCTCGCCGGGATAGGGCCGGATGTTGAGGCCGCTCTATAACTGGTTGGTCGAGCGCGCCCAGCGCCCCGATGCAATTTGGTGGATGTGCGCGGTATCGTTCGCCGAAAGCTCATTTTTTCCATTACCGCCCGACGTTTTGTTAGTGCCGATGGCGCTAAAAGATCGATCCAGCATGTGGTGGAACTCCACTTGGTGCTCGGTGGCGTCGGTTATCGGTGGTTTTTTTGGATACGCGGTCGGCTTCTACCTTTTTGAGTCGATTGGCCGCCCTGTGATCGAATTTTATAATGCCGGTGAGGCGTTCGGTCGCTTTCAGGAAGCTTTTGCGGTTTATGGCCCTTGGTTTTTGATTTTGAAGGGCGTCACGCCAATTCCTTATAAGTTGTTGGCCATTGCTGCCGGCTTTGCAAAACTGGATATTACGGTCTTTGTGCTGTGCTCCTTGGTTGCTCGGTTCTCTCGTTATTATATGATAACGGTGGCGTTATGGTATTGGGGACCTGAGGTCGAAAGGTTTATTGAGAAGCGCTTGATGCTAGTTACCAGCACGCTGATCGCTATCATTGTGTTGGGTGTATTGAGCTTTCGGTTGTTTTGAGCGGACGGGTTATTACTGTTGGGAAGGATTGCTGCCGTCGACGCTGGATGCGCGACCGCTAAGGGCGGTTGACCCTTTGGTGCCTGCAATTGGCAGGTAGATCTCAAAGGTTGTGCCATGGTGGGGTGTGCTTCGGGCCAAGATTGCGCCATCGTACTTTGATACGAAACGCTGAATAATTGAGAGCCCGAGGCCGGTCCCCTTGCCGACGTCTTTGGTGGTGAAAAAAGGATCGAAGATCCGCTCCAAGGTCTTGGCTTCTATGCCGCAGCCATTGTCTTTGACACTCAATAGAGCGTAGGGCATGTGTGGGGAAAGATTTGGTGAAATTCTTGCTTGGTCTTCCGACGCGGTGATCCGGGTGAGTTGAATATCAACATAACCGGCTTTTCCGCCCATAGCGTCGGCGGCGTTTCCGGCGAGATTCATCAGCATGGCTTGAATTTGGGTTGGGCTGGCGACGACTGGGATGAATTCGTCGGGGGTGTGGTGCCGAATTTCGAGGGTGGTAGTACTACAGTGGCATTTTCTGAATCTGTGCAATCTTGCGCCTGATATGGCACCTTCGAGCAATGGCCTGATGCCATCGCCTCCAGTTTGACCAGCCGATGACGTAGTCGATTGAGCGTGCCAGTGCCAAAACGAGATG
>CAIZDL010000201.1 GCA_903931735.1 uncultured Rhodospirillales bacterium | reverse complement strand
CCCAGCAGCCACGTTCGTGCCCAGCGGCCGATAAACGCCATGACCTCAAGTCTCCTCTTCCGCTCGCCCAGTCACACCGAACATCGCCGGTCACTAACCCCCGGCATCGAACCCTACATCCCGGTCTTTGGCAACCAACCGAAGATTTCCAGCACGCCCGCAGTCAACACCAACCAGACCAAACACATCGGCAGAAAGACTTTCCAACCCAGCCGCATCAACTGATCGTACCGATACCGTGGTAAAGCCGCCCGCGCCCAAATGAAGAAGAACAGCACCAGCGCAATCTTGAGCCCAAACCAGATCGGCCCCGGGACCAACTGGACAATCGGCGCAAAAATCCAAAAATTAAACGGCGGCAGCCATCCACCAAGAAACAGGGTAACAGCAATCGAACTCATCATGATCATGTTCGCGTACTCACCGAGCATGAAGCACGCAAAGTTCATCGACGAATACTCGGTGAAAAACCCACCAACCAGTTCCGACTCGCCCTCAGGCAAATCGAACGGATGACGATTGGTCTCGGCCAAAATCGAAATGAAGTAGGTCACGAACATCGGGAACAACGGCAACGCGAACCACACCGTCTGTTGCGCCAGCACGATTTTGGTCAGGTTGAACGAGCCGACGCACAGCAACACGGTGCACATGATCAGGCCCATCGACACTTCGTAGGACACCATCTGCGCCGCGGAGCGAAGCCCGCCCAAAAAGGCATAGCGCGAGTTCGAGGCCCACCCCGACATGATCAACCCATACACGCCGAGCGATGAAATCGCGTAAAGGTAGAGTATTCCGACGTTGATATCGGCGAGTACCAGCCCGGCGCCAAACGGCATCACCGCCCAAGCGACCAAGCTCAGAAAGAAAGTAAGAAAGGGCGCGAACAAAAACACCACCGGGTTTGCGCCCGACGGAATAATCCACTCCTTGCCCAGCAGCTTCAAGCCATCGGCGATTGGTTGCAGCAGGCCAAACGGGCCGACCAGCGCCGGCCCCTGGCGCCGCTGCATCGCGCTCATCACCTTACGTTCATAATAGGTGAGATAGGCGACGCCAAGCAAAACCGGAACGACGATCGCCACGATTCCAAGCAGAATCCACGCCAGCGGAGCCAATGGCCCGAGAAGATTGATAAGGTCAGCCATGGGTTCCGGTCTTCCCCTCGCGGCTCAGCACAAAGGCTTCGGTGCACTTCGCCATCGTCACCGACGCCCGGCTTATTGGGTCCGTCATATAGAAGTTCTCGATAACCGGCGCAAACGGCGCGGGGTCTACTGCCCCAGCAGTGCCAAACGCCTGCCACGGTGCCGCCACCAACTCCTCGCCCCCCGCAAACACCGGGTTGGCGGCGGCCATGCGCCCACGCACCTGGGCCAAATTATCGTAAGGCAAGGTGCAGCCCAACCGCTCCGACAGCGCCCGCACGATCTTCCAATCCTCGCGCGCTTCGCCAACCGGATACAAAGCCTGCCGCGCCCGCTGAACCCGACCCTCGGTGTTGACAAAGGTGGCGTTCTTTTCGGTATAAGCCGCGCCGGGCAGCACCACATCGGCCCGGTGCGCGCCCCGATCGCCGTGATGCCCTTGATAAATCACGAAAGCCTTGCCAAGACGGCTGGCGTCGATTTCATCCGCACCCAAGAGGTAAACCACCTCAATCTCGCCCGCCTGGGCCCCCTCGAGAATAGACCGGGTATCGCGCCCGCCCGCCCCCGGCAAAAAGCCGATATCCAGGCCGCCGACTCGCGCCGCCGCAAGGTGCAAAACGTTAAACCCGTTCCAGCCCTCGCGCACCACCTCATTTGCCTCAACCACTTGACGGACCAAAGCCTGAAGCGCCAGACCATCGGCCCGCGCCAGCGCACCGGCCCCCAAAATCACCACCGGGTTCTTGGCCGCTTTCAGCACAGCGGCGAAGGGGTGGCTGCCATCGGCGAGCCCAACCAACGGCTCCGGCCCTTCCCCCAAATGCTGATAGCTGTAGGTAAGATCGACCGCCTGCCCAATCAGGGCCACCCCGAGCGCGCTCTCGCGATAGCGCTTCCGAATGCGAGCATTGACAATCGGCGCCTCAACCCTAGGGTCGGCACCAATGACCAGAAGCGCGTCGGCCTGTTCCAGACCAACAATCGTGGTATTGAAAAGGTAGCCAACCCGAGCCGACGTATCAAACCGCGCGCCATCTTGTCGACAATCAACGTTGGCCGATCCCAGCGCCGCCATCAGATCTTTCAGCGCGGCCATCGCCTCGACATCGACCATATCGCCGGCCAGCGCCGCGATCTTGGCCCCGGGCACCCCTTTGAGCTTCGCGCCAATCGCCGCAAACGCCTCGTCCCAACTCGCTGGCTGCAACTTGCCATTGTGCCGAACATAGGGACGATCAATCCGTTGCCGTTTCAGCCCATCAATGGCAAACCGACTTTTATCGCCGATCCACTCCTCGTTCACGTCCTCGTTGAGGCGCGGCACGACCCGCAGCACCTCGGCGCCCCGAACATCGACCCGGATGTTCGACCCAACAGCGTCGAAAACGTCGATGCTCTCGGTCTTGCGCAACTCCCAGGGACGCGCACTAAAGGCATAAGGCTTGGAGGTCAACGCCCCGACCGGGCAAACATCGATCAAGTTACCCGACAACTCCGACGCAATCGCCTGCTCAACAAAGGTGGTGACTTCACTGTGAGTGCCGCGGCCAACCGCGCCCAGCACCGACACACCGGCAATCTCTTCACAGAACCGCACGCACCGGGTGCACAAAATACACCGGGTCATCTCGGTCTTGACCAGCGGGCCGAAATCTTTATTGGGAACCACCCGACGCTCATCAATCGAGCGCGTATGTTCACCCCCGTAGGCCACCGCCTGATCTTGAAGATCGCACTCGCCGCCCTGATCGCAAATCGGGCAATCCAGCGGATGATTGAGCAAAATCAGCTCCATCACCCCCTGACGGGCGCGCTTGACCACCTCGGTGTTGGTCTTGATCACCATACCATCGGCGCACGGCATGGCGCAGCTCGCGATCGGCTTAGGCGACCGCTCCATCTCAACCAAGCACATCCGGCAATTGGCGGCCACAGACAGCCGCTCATGGTAGCAGAAGCGCGGAATCTCGATGCCAAGCTGCTCACAGGCCTGGAGCACCGAAGTGCCCGGCTCAACTGAAACGTCCTGACCGTCGATGTTCAATTTCGGCATTCGACCCTCTTGCCTTTCAGGAACGGCGACCAGTTAGGCGGCGGTCTTGCGGGCCGCCATCAGGCGACGCTCAACATCCGGACGGAAATGGCGGAACAACCCCTGGATCGGCCAGGCCGCGGCGTCAGCAAGCGCGCAAATCGTGCGCCCCTCGATTTGCTTGCTAACATCAAGCAGCATATCGATTTCTTCGACCCGAGCGCTGCCATTGGCGATTCGCTCCATCATTTTTGCCATCCAGGGCGTCCCCTCGCGACAAGGGGTGCACTGGCCGCAACTTTCATGGGCATAAAACTTTGCCAACCGGGCGATGGCGCGAACCAGATCCGTGCTCTTATCCATCACAATGACGCCGGCACTTCCAAGACCCGACTTCACCGAGGACAGACCGTCATAGTCCATCAACACCGTCTCGCACACATCTTTGGGCAACATCGGTGTCGACGACCCGCCGGGAATCACCGCCAGCAAGTTGTCCCAACCGCCACGCACGCCGCCGGCGTGCTTCTCGATCAACTCGCGCAGGGGGATGCCCAGCGACTCTTCAACCGTGCACGGGGTGTTGACATGGCCGGAAATGCAAAAGATCTTCGAGCCGTGGTTCTTCGGGCGACCAATACTGGAAAACCAACTCGCGCCCCGCCGTAAAATCGCTGGCACATCGGCGATGCTCTCGACGTTATTGACCGTCGTCGGCCGCGAATAAAGACCAACTTGCGCTGGAAACGGCGGCTTACTGCGTGGCTGCCCTTTTTTACCTTCAAGGCTTTCAATCAGCGCCGACTCTTCGCCGCAGACATACGCCCCCGCGCCGACATGAACGTAAATATCCAGCGAATAATCGGTGCCGCAAGCATTCTTGCCGATCAGCCCGGCCTCATACGCCTCGGCGACCGCGCGCTCAAGGGCCTGAATCTCGCGCTTAAACTCACCGCGAACGTAAATATAGGCCGCTGTCGCGCCAATGCCGACCGAGGCATACAGCGCGCCTTCCACCAGCTTATGCGGATCGTGGCGCAGAATTTCGCGGTCCTTGCAGGTGCCGGGTTCGCCTTCGTCGCCGTTGACAACGAGATAAACCGGACCCTTAACGTTCTTGGGCATGAAAGACCATTTGAGCCCGGTCGAGAAACCGGCGCCGCCCCGACCGCGCAACCCCGAGTCCTTAACTTCGCTGACGATCCAATCCCGCCCGCGCTGAATGATCTCCTTGGCGCCGTGCCAATCGCCACGCGCACGCGCGGACTTCAGGTCCGAGCCCTCAAAACCGTAGAGATTGGTGTAAATGCGGTCTTCGTCGCGCAGCATTTTCGGCCTTCCCTCTTCGGCGCTCTAGTCGTCAGTCCCACCGGACACGGCCTTGTCATCGGCCCCCGGCTTGGTGGTGAGAGTGGTGGGCCCCGTCGCCGGACAGGCGCCCCGCCGACCGATCTGAGAGCCAGGCGTCGGTATTTCACCACGCTCAAGCTGATCAATGACCGCAACAATCGCCGGACCGTCCAAATCCTCGTAGTAATCCTCGCCGATCGCCACCACCGGTGCGTTCACACAGGCCCCGGCGCACTCAACCTCCACCAGCGTGAACTTGCCATCGGCAGTGGTCTCACCAACGTCGATGCCCAACCGACGCTTGCAGGCGCCCAGCACCTCGTCGGAGCCACGCAACCAACACGGCGTGGTGGTGCAGACCTCGATCAGGTGCTTACCCACCGGCTTGTGGTTATACATGGTATAAAAGGTCGCAACCTCATACACCCGGATCCGCGCCATGCCCAGCAGGTCGGCCACGTAGTCCATCGCCACGCGCGGCAACCAGTTGTCGTGCTGACGCTGGGCCAAATGCAACAATGGCAGTACAGCGCTCGCTTTACGCTCCGCGGGGTAGCGTGAAATGATTTTCTCCGCCGTCGCCAGATTTTCCGGCGTAAAAGCGAAGCTTTCGGGCTGAAGGCCCGCGACCGAGGCCGGCGTGCTCATCGATCGATTTCTCCGAAAACAACGTCGAGGGAGCCGATGATCGCCACGGCGTCAGCCAACATATGGCCGCGCGCCATGGTATCGATGGCGGAGAGATGCGCAAACCCTGGGGCGCGAATGTGGCAACGGTAAGGCCGGTTGGTGCCGTCCGCCACCAAATACAGCGCAAACTCGCCCTTAGGCGACTCGACGGCGGCATAGGTTTCCCCAGCCGGAACATGGAAGCCCTCGGTATACAGCTTAAAGTGATGGATCAACGCTTCCATCGAGCTTTTCATTTCGCCCCGGTTAGGCGGCGTCACCTTGCGGTCTTGTAGCCGCACCGGCAGCCCCTTCATCGTCCGCAACTTGGCAATGCACTGGCGGATCAGCCGCACCGACTGGCCCATCTCTTCCATACGAATCAGATAGCGCGCATAGCAATCGCCGCTTGTTCCGATCGGGATATCAAAGTCCAGCTCGCTATAAACATCGTAGGGCTGAGACTTGCGCAAGTCCCAAGCATAGCCGCTGCCACGGAGCATCGGGCCACTACAGCCCCAATCCAACGCCTGCTCGGGCGAGACGATTCCAATATCGACGGTCCGCTGCTTAAAGATGCGGTTGTCAGTCAAAAGGCCGTGAAGCTCATCCACAAACTTGTGGTAGCCGGTCACATAGCGATCGATATCCTCCAACAGCTCATCGGAGATATCGAGGGCCACGCCCCCCACGCGGTAATAGTTGGCATGAAGACGCGCGCCGCACGCCCGCTCATAGAACGCCATCATCTTTTCGCGTTCTTCAAACGCCCACAAGGCCGGCGTGGTCGCGCCAATATCAAGTGCGCCGGTCGTAATCGCTAGCAAATGATTGAGCAGCCGGCTGACCTCGGCGAACATCACGCGAATATACTGCCCCCGGATCGGCGGCGCGATGCCCAACAACTTTTCCACCGCCAGCACAAACGCATGTTCCTGGGCCATCGGCGACACATAGTCGAGCCGGTCCATATACGGCATGGCCTGGAGGTAAGTCTTGTGCTCGATCAGCTTTTCGGTGCCCCGATGAAGCAGGCCGATATGCGGATCGCAGCGCCGCACCACCTCGCCGCTCATTTCCACCACCAAGCGCAACACACCGTGGGCCGCCGGATGCTGCGGTCCGAGGTTGATGGTATAGGTGTTGTCCTTATCCTCGGCGATCTCTTGCTGAGCGACCATTAGGCGTTGCTCCCCGTCTTGGCGGCTCTGGCCTTCTCATCGCCGGGCAGCATGACCTTGGTCATCCCCTCCCACGGGCTGAGAAAGTCGAAGTTGCGGAAATCCTGAGCGAACTTCACCGGCTCATAAACCACGCGCTTCAACTCGTCGTCGTAGCGAATCTCGATGTAGCCGGAGAGCGGGAAATCCTTGCGCAGCGGATGGCCCTCGAACCCATAGTCGGTGAGAATGCGGCGCAAATCGGGATGATCATCGAACAGCACGCCGAAAAGATCCCAGGTCTCGCGCTCAAACCAGTTGGCCGAGGTGAACACCGCCGTCGCCGACGGCACCGTAACGCCGTCCCGGGTCGTGAGCTTTACCCGAATGCGCCGGTTGAACTTCAAGCTGAGCAGGTTGTAAACCACCTCAAGCCGCTCTTCCCGCTCCGGCCAATCAACGCCGCAGACATCGACCAACTGCTTAAAAAGAAAGCGCTGATCGTCGCGCAGCACGGTAAGCACCTTAACGATGCTATCCCGGCGCACGGTTATGGCCAGCTCGCCATTGCTGATCACGGTGTCCAGAACATCGCCGCCAAGCGTTGCCGCGACGTCATCCCCCAGGGTCTTGAGCACTTGGTCGGTCATGATCTTTGCTGCCGTTGGGGCTGCCGTTGGACGATTGGCGGAAAGGGCGACATTTTGCTTGCGACAGGATTACCGGGCGATCCGCCTGCCGCCATTCCGAACCTTGGCCTGAAGCTGCAACATCGCATAAATCAGCGCCTCGGCGGTGGGCGGACACCCAGGCACATAAATATCAACGGGCACGATCCGATCGCACCCCCGGACCACCGAGTAAGAATAGTGATAATAGCCGCCGCCATTGGCGCAACTGCCCATCGAGATCACCCACCGGGGCTCGGGCATTTGGTCATAAACCTTGCGCAGAGCAGGCGCCATCTTGTTGGTGACGGTGCCGGCCACGATCATCACGTCCGACTGACGCGGGCTGGGCCGGGGGATCATCCCCATCCGATCCAGATCATAGCGCGCCATATAGGCGTGGATCATCTCCACCGCACAGCACGCCAATCCAAACGTCATCGGCCACATCGAGCCGGCTCGCGCCCAATTGAGCACCGAATCGAGCTGGGTAATCAGGAAGCCCTTCTGCTCCACCTCCTCAGACACGGCGCGGAACAGCGCTTGCTCGGCGGTAAGGACTTGCTCACCAGTTGGGGCGCCGCCAATCGACGAGGCAGGCGCCGCAGTTGCCGGAATCACTCCCATTCCAGCGCTCCCTTCTTCCATTCGTAAACGAACCCGATGGTGAGTACGGCGAGAAAAATCATCATCGACCAAAAGCCAAACTGCCCGAGATCGCCCAGCGTCACCGCCCAGGGAAACAGAAACGCAACCTCAAGATCGAAAATAATGAACAAAATCGAGACCAGATAATATCGAACGTCGAACTTTGTACGCGCATCGGAAAACGGCTCAAACCCGCACTCATAGGGCGACAACTTTTCGCTATCGGGCGTATGCGTGGCCGCGAGATAAGACGCGATCAACATGCCAGCCGAAACCACCGCCGCGATAGCCAGAAACACAAGAATCGGAAGGTAGTCGTAAACCAGAGGGTTGCTCATAACGCTCCTCAATTCGACCGATGCTGCGACCCAGTACCCACCCGCCACCAACGGTTTGGCTTTATAACTCAGCTCAGAGAGCTAAACCCGCCCCGCCTACGCAATGCACCCTTGCAACCGCACCCCGGGCTTGCGAGAGCGCCAACGATCCGCGGAGGTCCGACTATAGGCAACACCGCACTGCGAGCAAAGCGGTTTCCCCTCCACAACCGAAAAAACTTTCGGGGACAAAGCATATACCGACAGAATATTTCGTATTACCAGGGAATGGCGCGAGTGACGGGACTTGAACCCGCGGCCTCCGGCGTGACAGGCCGGCGCTCTAACCAACTGAGCTACACCCGCAATCCTTGATACCGGATCGTCTCCGGCACCTAACAGCAAACTCTACCAACGCTGACGCTGCGAACAGCAGCACCAGACTTGAGTCTTTAGCCCGGCCCCCGCTGCGTCTGTGCCCTTTGTCACCGCCGCCGTGCGAACCGTGGGCGTTTCTAACCGACGCTTAGGCCCCTGTCAATGCGGTCATTGACGCAAAACCATCAAAGTTCCAATTATCCTTGGCGCTGCCGGTGGCGAAGGCCGTCCAGCCGCTCATACGCCCGCAACATCCCCTCGGGAACGTCGCGCAACTCCGCCACACCCGAGCCGCCGATACGGGTCATGGTCACCTCGAACGCCCGCTCAAGAAGCTCGGCGACCTCCAAATCGTCCTGGTCGAGGGCGAGGCCGATCGCCAGCAGGATGCGATCGCCCAGCCGGCGCTCATCGGCCAGCATCCGCACCAATGTCGCCAGCTCATCCACCGACTCCGCAGTCGCCGACAGATCCGATTCGCTGGCAACAGCCGAGGCCCGCCCGATCGCCTTCTGGAGCAGGCTGATCACTTCCGGGTCGCCATGGCGAACCGCGGCCTGCAACACCTGTAACGCCTCGTCATCGATCCGCCAACTTCCCGCCACCCCGGCCTCCCCACGTTTTTTCAGCTTATTGAAAACACCTCCCGCAAGCAGCCCATCTGGGGCTAACCAACGGCCAACAGCGACGCCAAGAACCGCACCCCGGCCTAATCGCGGTGCGGCATGGTGGGCGATGACGGGATCGAACCGCCGACATTCTCGGTGTAAACGAGACGCTCTACCCCTGAGCTAATCGCCCATAGCCTGCCTTACACCCTGGCGTGAGGCCTTCCCATGCGCGCAGCAGCGAAGCCCCCCGGCTCAGCCCATCACGCGACCCCACCACCCGGGTGCCCGTTATTATGCCGCGACCGGGCCGTTCAACGAGTCCCGCAGCGTCTTGCCGGGCTTAAATTTTGGTTGCTTAGACGCCGGAATATCAATCTCCTCGCCGGTCCGCGGATTGCGCCCCTTGCTTGCCGCACGAGCAGCCACGGCGAAGGTGCCAAACCCAACCAACCGAACCTCGTCACCCTTTTGCAGGCACGTCTCGATACCCTGAAACACCGCATCGACCGCCTTGGCGGCGTCACTCTTCGACAAACCCACCACGTCCGCAACGTGAGCGACAAGATCATTCTTATTCACTATAACCCCCATTTAAATAATCGTACACGGCAGTTCGGTTAACGTCGCCCCCGCCCGCATTGGGTGAGACACTAAGCACAGACCGCCGCAGTCGTCAATTCCCACGGACGAAACCGCAGGCGCGACATAATGCGGCCGGGTCCGCGCCGCTTAATGACGGATCACCTCGCCACAATCCTGATCCGCGGCCTTGGCCGGGACCGAATCCAACTCCACCGGCTCCGACCACTCGATCGGGGTCAACGGGCGAACCAGCGCATTACTCAACACATCGTCCACAGTATGGACGGGCACAATCGTCAGCCCGCGCTTAACGTTGTCCGGTATTTCCGCAAGGTCCTTCTCATTGTCCTTGGGAATCAGCACCGTTTTCAGCCCGCCCCGCAGCGCCGCCAGTAACTTTTCCTTAAGCCCGCCAATCGGCAACACCCGGCCGCGCAAGGTAATCTCGCCGGTCATTGCCACATCCTTGCGCACCGCAATGCCGGTGAGCACAGAAACAATCGAGGTACACATGGCAACGCCGGCCGACGGCCCATCCTTCGGCGTCGCGCCCTCGGGAACATGGACGTGAATGTCCTTCTTTTCAAACACGGTTGGCTTGATGCCAAACTCGGTGGCGCGGGATTTGACATAACTCTCCGCCGCCTGCACCGACTCCTTCATCACCTCACCGAGCTTACCCGTGGTGGTGATTCGGCCTTTACCGCGCAAACTAACCGCCTCGATCGACAGTATTTCGCCGCCAACCTCGGTCCAAGCCAGCCCCGTAGTAACACCGATCAAGTCTTCAAGCTCGGCCTCACCGAAATGGAACCGTCTGACCCCGGCATATTTATCGAGATTCCGGCGGGTGATGTGGACCTTATCCAGGCCCTTCATCAGAATATCTTTGATCGACTTGCGGGCGAGATTGGCGATCTCGCGCTCAAGGTTCCGCACCCCGGCCTCCCGGGTGTAATATCGGATAATATCGCGCAGTGCGTCATCCGAAATGGCGAACTCATTCTTTTTCAGGCCGTGCTGCTTGATCTGCTTCTCTAGCAAGTGCCCGCGGGCGATCTCGATCTTCTCATCTTCGGTGTACCCAGCGACTCGGATAATCTCCATACGGTCGAGCAAGGGCTGGGGCATCCGCAGCGTGTTCGCCGTGCAGACGAACATCACATCCGAAAGATCGTAATCGACCTCCAAATAATGATCGGCAAACGTCGCATTCTGCTCGGGATCGAGCACCTCCAGCAACGCCGACGATGGGTCACCCCGCCAATCCGCGCCGAGTTTGTCCACTTCATCCAACAAAAACAACGGGTTCGACGCCTTGGCCTTCTTCATGCCTTGAACGATTTTGCCCGGCATCGACCCGATATAGGTCCGGCGATGGCCACGAATTTCGGCCTCGTCCCGCACCCCGCCCAAGGACATGCGAACAAAATTCCGCCCCGTGGCCCCCGCGATCGATTTGCCAAGCGAGGTCTTGCCCACGCCGGGCGGCCCAACCAAACACAGGATCGGCCCCTTAACCTTGGCCACCCGCTGCTGGACCGCGAGATATTCCAAAATCCGCTCTTTTACCTTCTCGAGCCCGTAATGATCGGCATTGAGAACCGCCTCGGCCGCCTTGATATCCTTGCGGACCTTGGTGCGTTTCTTCCACGGAATGTTGAGCATCCAGTCGAGATAGTTCCGCACCACCGTGGCCTCGGCCGACATCGGGCTCATCGTCCGCAGCTTTTTCAGCTCGGCCAGCGCCTTCTCGCGCGCCTCCTTGGAAAAGCGGGTCTTGTTGATCCGTTCCTCAATCTCCGCCGACTCGTCCCGACCATCCTCGGACTCGCCCAATTCCTTCTGGATCGCCTTCATCTGTTCGTTGAGATAGTACTCGCGCTGGGTCTTCTCCATCTGCCGCTTAACGCGATTCCTGATCCGCTTTTCCACTTGGAGGACGCCAATTTCGCCCTCCATAAAAGCATAGACCCGCTCCAGACGCTCGGAGACCACAGCAGTCTCGAGCAACTGCTGCTTTTCCGGGATCTTGAGTGCAAGGTGCGAGGCAACAGTATCAGCGAGCTTGCCCGGCTCCTCGATTTGATTGATCGAAACCAGCACCTCAGGCGGAATCTTCTTGTTGAGCTTGATATACTGCTCAAACTGCGAAACCACCGCGCGCGAGAGCGCCTCCAGCTCTTGAACCTCGCCAACCTTTTCATCGATCAGGTCGGCGGTCGCCTGAAAAAACTCTTCATTATCGGCGTAGCGGGTAATAACCGCGCGCTGCCCGCCCTCGACCAGAACTTTTACCGTACCATCGGGCAATTTCAACAGCTGCAATACCGTGCCAACGGTACCCACATTGTAAATATCGGCGGGCTGCGGGTCGTCTTGGGCGGCGTTCTTCTGGGTGACCAGCAATATATGCTTGTCATCCTTCATAACGTCTTCCAACGCCCGCACCGACTTCTCGCGCCCCACAAACAAAGGCACGATCATATGCGGAAACACGACGATATCGCGAAGCGGCAACACTGGATATAAAGCCGCGCGGGAAACTTCCAACATGAGCACACGCCTCTTGGGTGTAAACGCCGCAGGCCGGGTCGCTCCCTAAACTGGCATAGCCCCCCGGTGTCTTCAAGGGCAACCGGCGCACATCCCTGATGTGCGCCCAGCCCCCCTTACCTTCAGGCGCCGGTGGACGCCTCGCTGCGGCGATCCGAATAGATGTAGAGCGGTTTGGTCCGGCCTTCGACAACCTCGCGGTTGATCACGATCTGATCGACGCCCAGCAGGCCGGGCAACTCAAACATGGAATCGAGCAAGATCGCCTCCATAATCGACCGCAACCCGCGAGCGCCGGTTTTTCTAGCGATCGCCTTGTGGGCAATGCCCTTCATCGCGTCTTCGGCGAACTCGAGTCGGACATCCTCCATCTCGAACAAGCGCTGATACTGTTTGACCAAGGCATTCTTCGGCTTGGTCAAAATTTCCATCAAAGCCGCTTCATCAAGGTCGGTCAGGGTTGCCACCACCGGCAAACGACCGACAAACTCGGGGATCAGGCCGAACTTCAGCAAATCTTCCGGCTCGCAATCGCGCAAAATCTCCCCGGTCTGCCGCTCATCCGGCCCCCGCACATCGGCCCCAAAGCCGATAGAGGTCCCCCGACCCCGCTGCGCGATGATCTTCTCCAACCCCGCGAACGCGCCGCCACAGATAAACAAAATATTCGTGGTGTCGACCTGTAGAAATTCTTGCTGGGGATGCTTGCGCCCGCCCTGAGGAGGCACCGACGCGATCGTCCCCTCCATAATCTTTAACAGCGCTTGCTGCACCCCTTCGCCCGAGACATCCCGGGTTATCGAGGGATTATCGGACTTCCGGCTGATTTTATCGACCTCATCGATATAGACGATGCCGCGCTGAGCGCGCTCGACATTATAATCGGCGGCCTGAAGGAGTTTCAGAATAATATTCTCGACATCCTCACCAACATAGCCCGCCTCGGTCAAGGTCGTGGCATCGGCCATGGTAAAGGGAACGTCGATGATCCGGGCCAATGTTTGCGCCAGCAGCGTTTTACCGCAGCCGGTCGGCCCGACCAGCAAGATATTGGACTTCGCCAACTCGACATCGCTGTGCTTATTGCCGTTGGCAAGTCGCTTATAGTGATTATGGACCGCGACCGCGAGAACGCGCTTGGCGTGCGACTGGCCA
The DNA here is from genome assembly GCA_903931735.1 of uncultured Rhodospirillales bacterium. Classification (GTDB taxonomy): domain Bacteria; phylum Pseudomonadota; class Alphaproteobacteria; order Azospirillales; family Azospirillaceae; genus BOG-933. Next base: position 5,654 of record CAIZDL010000201.1, on the reverse strand, counting down.
ATCACATAATCGTCGAGAACCGCGTTAATATCCTTTGGCGTCGGGACTCCTTCGCGGGACTTCACAAGAGTAGTCTTGTTTTCCTCGCGAATAATGTCCATGCACAGCTCGACGCATTCATCACAGATGAACACGGTCGGCCCGGCAATGAGCTTACGCACCTCATGCTGGCTCTTGCCACAGAATGAGCAGTATAGCGTATTCTTAGAATCGCTGCTGCTTGATTTGCTCATCTTAACTCCGTAACCCCCGCCCAGCGCGGGGCCTCCGCGCGCCACGAACCACTTCCCAGGCCGGCGCGAACCGGTGGGCCTGGTGCTGTGGCGTCCTGCCATTCAACACCAATTTCCCAGCCCCATTCAATATCTAGTTCGCGCGGGATGCAGATGGAGTCCGATCACACGTCATTCGAAGGATTATGCCGTTTCGCCACGACCTCATCAATGATGCCAAAGCTTTTGGCCTCCACGGGTGACATGTACCGGTCGCGCTCCATAGTTTCTTCAATCACATCAAGCGCTTGGCCGGTGTGAGCGGCATATATGTCGTTAAGGCGGCTCCGCAAAGCGAGGATTTCTTTCGCCTGAATTTCGATATCGGCCGCCTGCCCCTGGGTCCCGCCCGAGGGCTGATGAACCATGACCCGGGCGTTTGGCAAGCTGAACCGCTTCCCCGGCGCCCCCGCCGCCAGCAGCAAGGCCCCCATTGAGGCGGCCTGACCAATACACACGGTCGACACATCGGGCCGGATGTACTGCATCGTATCGTAAATCGCGAGCCCCGACGTTACGATACCGCCCGGAGAATTGATATAGAAGGCGATATCTTTGTTGGGGTTCTCGGACTCGAGATAAAGAAGCTGCGCACAGATCAGGCTGGCGACAGGATCGTTGATTCCGCCGATCAGAAAGATAATCCGCTCTTTCAGCAGGCGCGAATAAATGTCGAAGGCCCGCTCGCCCCGATTGGTCTGCTCGATGACCATCGGGACAAGTGCGTTCATCTGTGTCTCGTGAGGGTACATGCCGATTTACACTCCCGCCCCCGTCTACGTCTGGGTCTGCGTATCGGGCGCTTTATTCCTCGTCCGGGTCCTGGCGCAACTCGGCGATGGTAACCGCGCGGTCGGTGACACGAACCAGCTCCAGGATAAAGTCGATGGTCTTTTCCTCGTAGATCGGCGCACGCAGCCGCTCGATCGCGTCTTCATTCTTCCGGAAGTGATCCAACACCTCCCGCTGGTGACCGGGATAGCGCCGCGCCTCGGCGAGAATCGCCCGGTTCAGCTCCTCCTGGGTCACGTTGATGTTGTTCCGCCGACCGACCTCGGCCAAAAGCAGCCCCAACCGCACCCGTCGCTCGGCGATGGCGTGGTACTCGGATTTAAGCTCCGACTCGTCGCGACCAGCTTCGGCCGGGCTGATTCGGCCGGCTTGCTTCTCGCTCTCCCACTGGTTCCACACCGCCTCAAACTCGACATTCACCAGAGTTGGCGGCACGTCGAAGGTGTAAATCGCGGCCAGCTTATCGAGCAGCGCCCGTTTTACCCGGCGCCGGCTGAGCGTGGTGTATTCCGCCGTCAAACGAGCCCGCGCCGAATCTTGAAGTGCAGGCAAATTTTCCAGCCCAAACCGCTGGGCCAGGGCATCATCGATCACGGCGGGAATCGCCCGCCGCAGCTCTTTGACATCGATCTCGAAGACCGCAACCTTACCCGCCAGCTCGGCCGCGTGATAATCGGCGGGAAAACCAACCTCGATGCGCCGATGCTCGCCGGCCTTGGCCCCGAGCAACCCCGTCTCAAAATCCGGCAAAAAGGTCTTGCTGCCCAGCGCCAGCTCGTGGCCCTCGGCCTTCATGCCTTCCTTTGCCTCGCCATCGACGGTGCCGTCGTAATCGATCAGCAGCACATCGCCCTCGACCGCAGCCCGGTCTTCGCTCACCGGCTCACTGCTCTTGGCATATTCGGCGAGACTCGTGAGCATCAGCGAAATTGAGTCATCGTCCACCTCGGCAACCGGCCGCTCGACCGCGATCACGCCGAAATCGCCCGGCTCAATATCGGGCATGACCTCCAGACGGAGCACAAACGAAAAATCCTGCCCCTCGACATAAGGGGGAACATCGTAATCCGGCTCCACGGCGGGGCGCAAACCACGCTCGGATGCCGCCTGCCGCGCCCCTTCGGTGATTTCCCGCTCGACAACTTCCTGAACGACGGAAGCGCGATAGCGCTGAGCCACCACCTTGGTCGGCACCTTGCCCGGACGAAAGCCCGGCAGCTTCACGGTGCGGGTCAGCTCGGCGAGCTTGGCCTCGACCTTGGCGTTGATCTCCTGGGCGGCAACGACGATCTGGAATTCGTGCTTGAGGCCGTCGGCACTGGTCTCGATAATCTGCATGTCGGTAAAAGCCTATCCGAAGAGAAATCCGTCCCCGACCGCCACAACCCCCAGCCCCAAGCCGGAGATCACCCATTGTCGGAGCATAAGGTGGTGCGGGCGAAGGGACTCGAACCCCCACGACTCGCGTCACTGGAACCTAAATCCAGCGCGTCTACCAATTCCGCCACGCCCGCACGTTTCACCACCGGCGTCGGCAGCCAAGGCGTACCGCCGGTTACCCACCGGCTGCCCGGCGCGGCTGTGTCTATACCACAACGGTTTTTCCGCAAACAGGTTAATTGCGAAAAAGCAGTGGTGTTGCAAATGGCACGCTCGGGCGCGCAACACCCCGCCGTTAGCCCGGCGTCCCTGTTAGCTTGGCGCCCCCTTCAACTTGGCGCCCGGTGCGTAAACATTTCAAGGAACGCCTCCACCGCCAGGGTGCGTTGCGCATCGGGCGTGCCGGTACGCTCGTGATGCACCCGGTAGCGAACATGGGGAATGCCGGTGGAGTCCCGGTAAAGCGCCAGCACCTCGGCGGTCTCCATCAACAGGCCGTTGGCCATCCGGCGATAAACTTCGCCCGCCACCACCTCGGTGGTCTTGCTCGCCCTCGCGGACCCAAACAGCATCACCGCAGTCATCCTCATGCCAGTTTCGATTACAGCCTCACCTGAGGCTCAACCTATATCTGTTACCCTCCGGCGACCCGACAGACCCCGCGTCGAAACGTCGCACCAAGATGATTATGCCCAATTTGTGTCATATTCGCGACAAACGTGGCGGCGCCGCCCTCAAGTCTCGAAGCACGCCGGGCAGCGCTTGGGGCAGATCATCGGCAATCAAGCCCGGCCCCACCCGCAGAGCGGCCTCGCCGTGAAGCCAGGCCGCCGCCGCCGCCGCCTCGAACGCCGGCAGCCCTTGGGCGAGCAGCCCCACCGCCAAGCCCGCCAACACATCCCCCGAGCCGGCGGTGGCAAGATCGGGCGGCGCGTTATGATTGATCACCACCCGGCCATCGGGAGACGCAATCACGGTGTCCGCCCCTTTAAGCACCACCACCGCGCCGACCCGCGCCGCCGCTGCCCGCGCCCGTGCGATTTTTCCGGTCAACGCCGCCTCAACCGGGAACAATCGGGCAAACTCCCCCTCATGAGGCGTGAGCACACACCGCCCGCTCGCGCTCTTCACCGCGCAAAAGAGTGTTTCGGGCGCTCCGGCAAACGCGGTGCGGGCATCGGCATCGAGCACCACCGCCAAAGGAGAAGCCAAAGCCGCGAGCACCCGCTCCAGCAGCTCGGGGGTAACGCCGTTTCCAGGGCCGAGCAACACCGCGGTGCGCCGCCCGCGCCCCAGCAACGCCCCAAACTCCGCCGCACCCGTCACCGGCTCCACCAACAGCGCCGCCGCCGCCAAACCGTAAATCATCTGCGACTCGGGAGGACAGGCGACACCGACCAACCCGCACCCAACACGAAGCGCCGCCAGGGCTGCCAGACGCGCGGCCCCGGTCATCCGGCCGCCACCCGCAATAAGGGCGTGACCGCGCTGATACTTGTGCCCATCATACCGTGGCCCCGGCCAGCCGGCCAGCCAAAGGTCGGGATGATTGGCCGCAGCAACGGGGTTGATCTCCCCCAGCACGGTGGCGGGAATGCCAATATCCACCACCTCCACCCGGCCGCATCGCTGCCGTCCGGGAACCAGCACATGCCCAGGCTTGAGCCGGAAGAATGTCACCGTGAGGTCGGCCATCGGCGACGCCCCGAGTATCGCGCCGCTGTCGCCATCGACTCCGCTTGGAACATCGACCGCAACCACCGGCAGCCCGCGCTTGATCACGGCATTGACCACGGCCAGCGCCACGCCCTCCAGCGGCCGGGAAAGGCCGGCGCCAAACAGGGCATCCACCACCAATGGCGAGCCGCCAAGCCCTCCCTCGGCCAGCCCTCCCTCGGCCAACACCGCCTCCAACGGCTCGACCGGCCCCAACCAGCGCTGGGCCGCGAGCAGCGCATCGCCCCGATACGATCCGCGCGGCCCCATCGACGCGAGACGAACCGGCCAGCCCGCCTCGGCCAACACCCGGGCCGCCACGAACCCGTCGCCGCCATTCTTACCAGGGCCGCACAGCACCAACAGCGGCCGAGGCGCCCAGCGTCGGCAAATCGCAGCCGCCACGCCCGCGCCGGCCGCCTCCATCAACACCGAGCCGGGGACCCCGCCGGCAATGGCCAAGGCATCGGCCAGCGCCATCTCGGCCACCGTGAGCAGGGCATGGGGACCAGCGCCGGCCACGCCTCAGCCGCCGCGAACCAAAGCGCGAAACGCCGCAACCTCGGCCAGCGCGCCTTTGCGAACAAAGCTGGTGTCGGAGCCCCCAAGCACAAACCGGCAGCCGGCGGAAAGCAACTGCGCCGTGGTGCGCAACGGACTCGGCACCGTCCCGTAACAAACCCCGCTATCGAGAATCGCCCGCTCGGCCCGATCGAACAGCGCCGCCACCTCGGGATCGTCGAACCGCCCAAGCTTACCAATGCTGCCCGAAAGATCGTAGGGGCCGAGAAACAGCACATCCACCCCCGGCACCTTCGCGATTTCGGGCACGGCATCCACCCCGGCCACGCTCTCAATCTGGCAGATCACCAACAGGGTATCGGCGGCGGTGTCGCGGTAATGCTCGGCGCACAGGCCATAATCGGAGGCGCGCACCGAGCCGCAAGCAGCCCCCCTTATCCCCGCTGGCGGATAGCGGCACGCAGCAACCACCGCCCGCGCCTCGTCGGCCGACCCAACACTCGGGACCATCACCCCCTCAACCCCGGCATCCAACGCCCGCTTGATATAAACCGCGTCGTTCCACGGCACCCGCATCAAGGAAGATGCGCCGCTGGCGGCCACCGCGTGCATCAGGCCCACGGACTCTAGCAAAGAGGCGGGGCCGTGCTCGTTGTCGATCATCACGCAATCGTAGCCGGCAAGACCAACCACCTCAGCGGCCATCGGAGAGGCCATGTTCAGCCAGCACCCAAACACCGACCCACCGGCCGCCAACCGCTGTTTTACCGGGTTTGGACGATACATAACCAAAACTCCTGTCCCACGAATAAGGCTGGCCACCACGATACCATAAAGATTGCCCGCAAGCCGCCTCCTCCGCGAGATGCGATTGCGCCGAGGGTGTGGCGGGTATAGCCTTCCAGACGATGGCATCAGCCCCCCGCGAACACATCCACCAGCAAGATCGTCGGAGACGGATAACAGATTTGG
>CAIZDL010000200.1 GCA_903931735.1 uncultured Rhodospirillales bacterium | reverse complement strand
CTACCCGTTCAATGCCTTCAGATCATTGCTGGGGATCGCGGGCGGGGCTGAGGCGCCGACCTACGCTGAACTCTACTCCGGCGATTGGGCGCACCCAACATGTAGTGGGTGTCTGCGTTAACCGGATAGGCAAGGTTCAAAGATACCGGCTTGGCCAGATGGCGGCGACCAACACTGTCCCCGCGAGCCAGGGTTCGGCCGTAAACACCGCCAATACTGCCGCCGCTGCCGCTCCTGCCGTTTCCAGCGCGAGTGCCGCCGGTGCCGGTGCGGCCAGTGTTGCGACGCCGGTTTCGATCCGGGTGTAGGCGACGCTCACCTCAAGGTTCGCGCAAGCCGGCGTCGAGCGTCCGAATAATCGGGTAGAGGAAGTAGCTGATCAATCGCCTGGTCCCGACTTTGATTTCGCAGGATGCGGTCATGCCGGGGAGAAGGGCAAAATCGGTGGGAACATCGCGCAGATTACTTTTGGTAATCGCAATTCTCGCCTTATAGACGCTGGCTTTACGCCCGCCCTCTTCGTGCTCCAAAACATCGCCATTGATCGATTGAACGCTGCCGTCGAGGGTCCCGTATTTTTGATAGGGGAAGGCATCGAGCTTGATCCGGACCGCATCCCCCGCGCGCAAGTGGCTGATATCCCTCGGATCGATGTAAGTCTCGATTTGGACCGGGACATTGAGCGCCACCAGGGTAACCATCGGCTCGCCCTCTTTTACCACCGAGCCCACCGACCGGGCACTCAGTTCCAGCACCATTGCCCGGGCAGGCGAGCGCAAATCAATGAGTGCGCTCAGCCGCTCCTGCTTCTTGATTTGCTGAAAAGCTTTGGCAAAATCCCGCCGAGCCGCCTGAAGTTCTTGAGCTGCCTTTGCGTTCATCTCACCGAGCGTGGCCTCGCGTCTGGCCCGGACGGTGTTGATCTTTTGGTATGTCTCTTCAATTTCATGGCCGAGACGATCAAGTTCCCGCTTGTCGCCCCCAACTTGGTGTTGAGCATCGAGGACATTGATCAAGGTGCCATTGCCCTGATCATAGACTTTCTTGCGAATGACATAAAGCTGCTGGGCCAGTGTGAGCTGAGACGCGACGTTGGCCCGGTCGCCTTTCAACGACTCGGCATGAGCGGTCAGCTCTTTTATTTCGGCTTCCGAGGCGTTGATCGTGGTCTCGCGGGCGATGACGAAGCGCTGAAACACTTCAACCTGTGCCGCCTGCTCGGCAGCATCGTCGGAAAACCGGCCGGGCGGCGGTTGCCCCCCCGGGCTGTTCCCCGACGATAGCGCTAACTCTGCATCAAGCCTGCGGATTTCGGCCCCCGCACTCTGCATCTGAGCCCGAACGCTGTACTCGTCAGCCCGGGTGAACGTAGGATCGAGCGAGACCAAAATCTCATCTTTTTCAACCACTTGCCCCGGCCGCACGTTAATGGCGCGGACGGTGGCGGTCTCCATCGGTTGTATAACAATGTTGGAGTCGGTGGTAACGAGTTTGCCGGTTGCGATCACGATCCGATCGAGCGTTGCCACCGACGCCCAGATCGTCCCGACAAAAATCAAGGCCACGATGGTATAGAAAATCGCCTTCGCACCCCAGGGAATCGGCCGCTCCTCGATCTCAATCGCATCGGGCTGGAACTCGATGCGCACCTGATCCAGCCGCAGCTCCCGAAACCGCAGCCCCTCCCTCAGCCGCGAAAAAAAGCCCTCGCGGGTGGTGGAGCGCGGCCCGCCCGGGCTGGTGTCGCTCAGCAAGGCGTTGGTGTGGCGCAGTCGCTTGGAAATCGTTTTGACGAGGCTGAGCGCAAAATCAGGCCGATGGCCGACCAACGCCAGGAGTTGATCCCGGTCGAAGGCCTCCAGCGTCGTCACGCCCTTGGCCGTGGCCTTGGCGCTGCGCACCGCGCCATCAAGCAGACCCATTTCGCCAAAAAGCTCGCCCGGCGCCAAAACCGCGAGCCGAACCGCGCCTTCAGGATAGGATTTGGTGAGTTCGACCGCCCCCGATATAACCTGATAGGCAACGTCGCTAACCTGGCCCTCGGCAAATATTTGCTGGCCATCGGCAAAGACCACCCGCGTTGCCGCAGCACCTTTTAAAGCATCTTCCCGGCTCGGCTCGGCGGGATCGGCGCTCATGACCTCGATCCCGTCATATGTGCGGCGCTTTGCTGTTGCCACAATGACCGATAGAGTGGGCAGGCCTCAAGTAATTTCGCGTGGGGCGCCACGGCGATTATCCGGCCCCGGTCAAAGACGACGATAGCATCGGCGTTGACCAATGTAGATAGCCGGTGCGACACCGCGATGACTGTTCGACCGCGCGCGATATGAGACATGTTCGCCTGAACGATCGCCTCACTCTCGGGGTCGAGCGCCGATGTTGCCTCATCGAGGATCAAAATCGGTGGCCGCGCCAACAAAGACCGCGCAATGGCCAGCCGTTGCTTTTGGCCGCCGGATAGATTAGACGCATTCTCGTCAAGAATAGTGTCATATCCCTGGGGCAGCCGTTGAATAAACTCGTCGGCGCCAGCCAGCTTTGCCGCAAGAATAACCTCACTGAACGAAGCGCCCTGCTGGGTTGCAGTAATCGCCTCTCGCACCGTTCCCCGAAAAATGAAGCTTTCTTGCAAAACAACACCAAGAGACCGGCGCAAATGAGCAAGATCCAGCTCACGAATATCGACGCCATCATATCTGACATGCCCACTGCCCGGCAGATACATACGCTGAAGAATTCGCAAAAACGTTGTCTTGCCAGACCCCGAGCGCCCAACAACGCCCAGCAGCATACCCGCGCTAATGTCAAGGCTGACCTGATCAAGCGCGGGCGATGAGGCGCCAAAATAGGTGAACGACACCCCCTCCAGCGTTATGCCACCACGCAACACAGGCCGCAAACCGTTGCGGCCACCGCCGGCCTCGACCCGGCGATTCATGATTTCGCCCAGCATTTTAATAGAAAGGCCGGTCTGCTGAAATTCATTGATCAAAGACACAAGTTGAACCAATGGTCCCGAAACGCGACCCGCCAACATCTGAATAGCGACCAACTCACCAACTGTCAGCGAACCGTCGAAAACCTTAATCGCGCCCATCCAAACAATAGCAATGGTGAGAAACTTCTCCAAAAGACCAATCACCGCATGGGCCGAAAGCGAAACTCTCCCGACCCGCATTTGCATGGTAATGGCCAGCGCCGACGTATCGGCCCAACGGCGCCCAAGGCTCGGTTCCAGAGCAAGCGCCTTGACCGTCGACATGCCATGAATCGACTCGACCAACAGCGCTTGGCGTTGCCCCTCGGCCCGGTAAAGCGACATCAACTCCCGGCGGAAATACGGCATAACCAGTAATACGGTCGCCGCAACCAAGAATGAAAAGAAAAGAACGACGCCAGCCATGAACATGCTGTAACACATCAAAATGGGCAGAAATACCAGCAATGCCCATGAATCGAGAATTGTCGTAAAGAGCTTGCCGGTTAAAAACTCCCGCACCTTCTCAATTTGCTGCATATATTGTACGGTTACACCGGCGGAGCTTGCCTCAAAAAAGTTTAGTGGCAGTCGCAACAGGTGGTTAAATATGCGCGTCGACAGCCGAATATCAAGTTTATTGGTGGTATGCAATAGCAAATAATTGCGTAAAAAACCAATAACAGCTTCAAAAGCAACCGCAATGCTGACCCCAATTCCCAAAATGGTGAGAGTATCATAACTATTATGAACCAATACCTTATCAATCACGACCTGAAAAAACAGCGGCGTTACCAAACTAATGCCGTGGAGTAATAAGCCTGCCGCCGCAACATGCAGAAACGCCGACCGTTGTTTCGAAATCTCGGGCAGAAACCAACGCAAGCCGAAGGGCTGATTTTCATCAAAAAGGGTATAAGCCTTCTTGACGAAGATGACCTCGCCCCGCCACAAGTCGAGAAATTTATCCTTTGATAGTGGAATGAAAATACTTTTCTGCGCCATGGGGTCGATGATCATCGCATCGCCGCCACCCTCGCGGGTCTCGTCAAAACGAAATCCAGCGATAATAATAAAATTGCCGTTAGAAAGCCGGGCGATCAACGGATAAGCATCGGCAAGGCCGGCAAGATCCTCCCACCGGATGGTCGTCATCTTCGCTTTAAAGCCGCTCTCCTTGGCGATGCGCAACAGTAACGGAATGCTGACTTCGGTATCACCTTGAATGGCGTATTCATGGACGATATGGTCGACTCCCAGCGCGACGCCATGATGACGCGCAACCAGCTCAAGAGACCGCAACGCGGTATCCTGTCGCTTCTCAATACGGTCCACGGCCGCGTACCACTCTTTGCCCGGTCAGCACTTAAGCCATTCAACCAAAGTTTGGGGAAATCGTCGGCGCTGGCAACGGTGCGTCTTCGGGCGATGAGGGCGAGGTGGGGAGCATTCCGCGCTTTGCCATCTCACGGATAAAATTTTCAAGTGTCAACGCGCCCCGCATAAAACCGCCAAGAGGCATATGGAGCGCATATTTCACGTCGACGCTGCCTTCGGGGCTGCCGGGGACCAGAGTAACCAACTCGATACGAACCATGCCGTCGAGAAAATCGACCCGGCTGATGGTATGGGAAAAAATATCCTGCATGTCGATCGTCTCCAATTAAACAACGCCGTTCCCCGCGACACTTGGGCCAAAACGGCCCCTCTCAAGCGTCGCGGCAAGGATACATCCATGGCCCCCGAATCTTGAAGTGCGAAAGCTGGGCGCAAACAATAATAGCGACCGGCACCCCCCGCCCTGCCCTCCTTGATCGGGCGGACCAAAAAGAGTAAGATTGGTTGCGTCTGGGTCATGACGTTGCTGCCTCCTGGTTTGGGATTATATTTGGGGGGTGTGATCCCGCGCATAGGGCCGTGGGCGCTAGGATGCTAGATTTTCTGAGTTGCCCGTTTGCGAATCCCGATAAACACCGGGACAGATAGAGTGGAGAAGTTGCCCCATGTCGACCTCCTCAGCCGCCAGCGCCACCCCACGCAAAACAAGCGCACGAGTGGCACGACCTGGCGATGCGCTGACCGCTGACGACAGCGAGTTTGGATCGTCATCCTGGCTCGAAAACCGCAATGCGGGCACCTCCCTGTTAAATGCTGTCGTTTCTGAAGCCCCGCGCACGGTATTGACACTGCCGGAGACCGGCACTTTGACCAGCGCGGGGATCAGCTTTGGCAACTTCGTGGTCGGGGGCGCCGTTGGCGCGAGCGGAACCGCCACCGTCGCCGTTACCCCAGCCGCCTCGTCTCCGACAGCGCCGATCACCAAGACGGTAACGACCCCAAACTGGATAAGCAGTCTGAGCGACAGTGTTATAAAAGCGGATATCACCACCGCCGCCAGTGATGGCGTGGTCACCTATACCGAAATTTTGAAGACACTGACCGACGTTGACAGCAGTATCAACGGCAAATCCGCCGGCCTGACCGCCAGCCAGTTCTCCGACTTAAAATCTATTGTAACCAATGCCAGCAATGACGTTTCTATGTCGTCTTATATTCAAGACGTACTGGGCAGTTTGGTCAACGGCGATGCGGCGAACGCATATTATACCGGCGGCACAAAGGCCGTGGTGCTGGGAAATCTCCACAGCGGCAGCAACTATACGCAACTCAACCAACTGATTGGCAAATGGTTTCTTGGGACAGACCTTCCCAGCGCAACGGTGACCATGAGCGGCAGTTCTCTGACTGTCTCCTATCAGGCCTGCACCGCACCGGTATTTTCCACAGGTGGGCCGAGCATAAACGACATTAACCAAGGAAATATGGGCGACTGCTATTTGTTGTCGTCGCTGGCCGATGTTGCGCGCAACAATCCTTCGATCATCACCTCAATGATCCGCGACAACGGCAACAATACTTTTGGCGTTCGGTTTTATGTCGGCGGTCAAGAGAACTGGGTCACCGTTAGCAATTACTTGCCGCAGTACAATGGCAAGATGCTCGGAAATGATCGCTATGCCAGCACGCCCAATATGTGGGTCGATCTGGTAGAAAGAGCCTATGCACAAATGAGTGCATCGGGTGTTCTAACTGGAAATACCTCCGCGAATTATGGAAACTCTTTTTCTTCCATCGCCAATGGCGGTGTAATCGATAATTTATTGCAGGAAATTACCAATGCGAGCACGGTTACCCAACTCTGGGCAAATGGCAACAACTCTTGGTCTACGCAACGCTACAGCACCCAAGGCGGTGGCGTGCCCTTTACCACCACTAGCGGCAGCAGCAATCAAACTGTGCTGAGTTCTATTGTCACGGCTCTCAATTCAAAGAACGATGTCAGCCTGTGCTCTCTCACCAACTCTTACGATAGTGCTGGCTACCAGTGTTTGGTCTCGGGCCATGCCTTATCGATTACCGGCTACAACAGCACCACCGGCAACCTGATTATTCGCAACCCCTGGGGCACCCTTTCGTCGGGATACAACCAGAATTTCCGCACCACGTTTGAAGTCAGCATGGCCCAACTCGCGGCGGCAGGTGACTATATAACCTTCGACAATGTCTCGGCCTCCGCACCAACACTGGCGATACAAACAGCCAACCAGACTTGGCAAGCCGGACAAGCTGTTAGCTTTGCGCTACCGGCCGGAACCTTTACGGACCCCAGGGGCCAAGCGATCACCTATACTGCGTCTCTGGCGAATGGCCAGCCCCTGCCGTCCTGGTTGACCTTCAACAGCTCGACCCGAACGTTTTCTGGCACGGCACCAAGCGCAATGCAACCGCTGAGCATTCAAGTCACCGCAACCGACGCCACCGGCCTTTCGAGCAGCGAGAGTTTCCAGGCGACATTGGCCGGCTCCAGCGCGCCACCCGTGATCAGCAACCAAACGGCAAGCCAGACTTGGCGGCAGGGGACCGCAGTCAATTTTGCGTTGGCGACCAATACATTCACCGATCCGCAAGGCTCGGCGCTCAGCTATACCGCAACGCTGGCGGATGGTACTGCGCTGCCATCATGGCTCAATTTCAACGCGGCGACCGGCACCTTTAGCGGCACGGTCGCGGTCGGGACCGGCAACTTGAGTGTTCGAGTGACGGCACGCGATTCGCTTGGCTTGTCCACCTCCGAAACATTTGCGATTACCACGGTGGCGGCCGCAGCCCCCGTGATCAGCAACCAAACGGCAAGCCAGACATGGCGACAGGGCAGCACGGTCAATTTTGCGTTGGCAACAAATACATTTACCGATCCGCAAGGCTCGGCGCTCAGCTATACCGCAACGCTGGGGGATGGCACCGCGCTGCCATCATGGCTCAAGTTCAACGCCGCCACCGGCACCTTTAGCGGGACTGTCGCAGTTGGGACCGGCAACTTGAGCGTTCGGGTTACCGCGCGGGATTCGGTCGGTTTGTCTGCTTCTGAAACATTTTCGATTACCACGCCAGCGGCAGTGGCGCCGATCATCAACACTCAAACTGCGGGCCAAACCTGGGGGCAGGGCAGCACGGTCAATTTCGCGCTCGCCTCGAACACCTTCACCGACCACCAGGGTTCCTCACTCAGCTATTCGGCGAGTCTTTCCGATGGCACCGCCTTGCCGTCCTGGCTAAAGTTCGACGCCGGAACCGAAACATTCAGCGGCACCGTCGCGATCGGCACCAAGAATTTGGCCATCCGGGTGACCGCGCGGGATGGGCTCGGCCTTTCCACCTCGGAGACTTTCTCGGTCACGACGCCGGCGCAGGCTCGACCAGTACTTAATGTGCAGACCCCCAACCTCAGTTGGGGCCTCGGCAAGTCGGTGAGTTACACATTGCCGGCCGGCACCTTTACCGGGGGCTCGGGCGTTACTTACGCCGCCATGCAGTTGCAAAGTCCCGGCGACGTGGACGCAACCTCGTGGCTGAGGTTTGACGGCTCCTCACTTAAGTTTGCGGGCACCGTCGCCGCCAATGAGCGGGGAACACTTCACGTTGCGGTTCTTGCCCGGGATTCCGCTGGCAACAGCGCCACCGATTTCTTCGATATCAGCTTCACGAACAGCAGCGGCATTAGGGTCGCGGCGGGCACCGTGCCTTCGGGCACCACGAAAACACAATCGCTTACACTCTTGGCACCAGGCCGCTAACGCCCCACCCGACACTGAGCACTCTATAGAGCCTGCCCGAAAGAGCTGGAAAACGGCGGTCCCGCACTTGAAAAGAGGGTGCGGGCATAAATGTTATAAGCAACCAAACCAAGTTTCTCGCACTTATTGCCGCCGTGAAGGCGAACCGGGCAGGGGCAGAGGGCACGCAACTCGGCATCGTTGCCGCTGACAGTCGTGCGCTTTCGAACGCTGGTGAAGAATCAGCCGGACAAAACGCCTGAAAGCTGACCGTCGCTACCGCTATGACCATCCAGGGGGTGGCAAAACGGTGTTCGAGCGATCCAAAGACAGTCTGGCGCGTTGCTCCGCAGAAATTGTTGGGGACCCACCAGCGAAATCGAGAAGTTTTAGGTGCAGCGCGCTCTGATAACACCGGCCGGGGAAACTTTTTACCACGGGAGCGGCTTATGGATATCAATCACCTCGCGCATAAATCGGCCAACGAGCACCGGGAACTTGAAGCGCTTCTGGGCTGTCTTGGCGAGATGGTGAACTATCCTGGCGACAAGGAGGCCAGCCACCTGACATTGAGCAAACTCATATCGCTCGTCATCAAACACGCCCACGATGAAGAACAATTGATGCGCAGGATCGACTTTAAGGACAGCGCCGCCCATATTACCGATCATCAGCGTGTTACCGAGTGTTTCTCAAAACACCTCGTGAATAGCGAAGACTTTTCCCAGGAGACGTGGGCGGCGGTTGTCAAGGACCTGCAATCTGCGTTTGAGACTCATCTCATTATATTCGATCAACCACTGGCTCAAGAGTTACATGTCGCAACCAACGCTATCAGATCTGCGTTGTTGTAACCACCCCGTTTTCCGGCGATGACCCCCCTGTTTTCACGCGGCTTCAAGGCGTAAACAAGGGGGGGGGCCGGCGCAGGTCCAGCCCAAGGTGGCAAACGATTGAGAGTCTTCATGAGTTTAATCGGTGCGTGGATGACGGGCGCAAGCGGATCGATGGAAGTGCCAATTTCCGCCGCGCTGCCTACCGGAATGATTATCTTGATCATGGCGTTGCCGCCTGATGCCCGATAGCGAGCACCGCAAAGCCCAGTACCGAGCCGCGTCAGCTAAACGGCGCGCGGCTCGGAAAGCCGCTGGACTCTCGAGCGAATCAGGGCCATCTGGTAAGGGTGGAAAGGATACGACCAGCACGGAGCGGAGCCGGAGGCGCAGGCAAAAACTGAAAGAAGCAAAAGAAATCAGTTGACGCGCGCCGTTGCGTTAGTTATTACCTCTGTATTGAAAAGCTCACTAAGGAAACGATGATGAGCATCCTGCAAAGCGAAGTTTATGAAGCATTCCGGGCAATGGATATTCCGGAAGAAAAGGCGATGAAAGCCGCCACCGCACTTAGCAAGCGCGACGATGACGTCACCTCTATTAAGGCTGATATCAACGTCATCAAATGGATGGGTGGTGTTATCTGCGCTTTCCAGATAGCAGTATTCGTCAAGCTGTTCATCCACTAACCACCAAAAGCCAACAAGCACCAAGGGCAGGGAGAGGCGCGAAGCCTCCACGCCGCATTTAGGCCGACCCAACGATAGCGGCAGGAGCGACCGGGATGATTTCTGAGGTTCGCCTGATTAGTTTTACGCCCGAGGCCTTGGCGAAAGCCGTTGCCTTGTTTGGGCTTGCCAACCCGGACCGGTATTTTCGGGAAGTTCGGCAGGTGTTCATCCAACCGGGAGCGCAGCCGGTTTTGGTGGCCGAGGTCTGCGGCGATGGCTCCGACGCTACCGACACCATGGAATTCACCGTGGCCGAAACGGCGGCGATGCTGATTTTATTGTGCCGCCAGCAACGCATTCCGTTGCCCCATCAAGCGGAAAAGTCTTTGCGGCTGGTTGGGGGCGAACTTTGCCTCGTCATTTCCAGCCGGGCCTACCCCGAGACCGGCGATGACACCGGCGGCGAGGTAGCGACGAGCCCGCCGGAAGCGTGACATCAACGCGCCGGGTTTGGTGTTGCGTTCCGCCCCTACCGCATTGTAAATTTGGGGCAACATGCGTTTAACAACCGGCCGCGATCGATAATCCGGCCGTGAATGCCGCTACTCTTCAAGCAGGATGGTCGAAAATGCCCAAGATGACGTTCATCTCCCGCGATGACCGGCGCGAAGCCGTCGATGCCCCCCTCGGCCTGTCGGTAATGGAGATCGCGCATCGCCATGGGATCGAGCTGGAAGGCGCTTGTGAAGGCTCACTCGCGTGCTCCACCTGTCACGTCATCGTCGCACCCGAGTGGTATGAACAACTGGCCGACGCCACCGAGGAAGAGGAAGACATGCTCGACCTCGCCTTTGGCCTTTCCAAAACATCGCGGCTTGGCTGCCAAATCCGGATGACAGAATCCCTCGACGGGTTGGTCGTGACCTTGCCGGCCGGCACCAAGAACGCCCAGGGCAAGTAACAACCGGCATCCGGACAAAACCCTATTGAGTTTTTCGGCGCCACCGTCAATTTTAGATGCTGGTTTGCGGAAAGGTCATAAAAAGGGGTGTGGTCATGCGTATCGGTATTCTGACCGGCGGCGGCGATGTGCCGGGGCTGAACCCCTGCATCAAGACGGCGGTTTCGCGCGCCGAAGAAAACGGCTGGGACGTGGTGGGGATCAGGCGCGGCTGGGCCGGGCTGCTGGAATATGATCTCGACCGCTCCTTCGAGGACAACGAGAGCCAAGTGTTTCGCCTCGATGGCGGCCGGGTGCGCACCATCGACCGCGCAGGCGGCACCTTTTTGCACACCTCGCGGACCAATCCGGCACGGGTAAAGGCATCGGCGGTGCCAAGCGCGGTTCAGGGCGCGACGCCGGTGGCGGGCGATCATAAAACGGTGGACTGCACCAGCCATGTCCTTAAGGTGCTGGAGCGTCTTGGGATCGATGCGCTCATCCCCATCGGCGGCGACGATACCCTGTCCTATGGCGTGCGGATGCACCAGGAGGGGGTTCCGGTCGTCTCGATCCCGAAAACCATGGATAATGACGTTTTCGGCACCGACTATTGCATCGGGTTTTCAACCGCGGTAACCCGCAGCGTGGAGTTCATCCACGCCCTACGCACGCCGACCGGCAGCCACGAACGCATTGCGGTGATTGAGCTATTTGGTCGCAACAGCGGCGAGACGGCGCTGGTCGCGGCCTATCTGGCCGATGCCGACCGGGCGGTGATCAGCGAAATTCCCTTCGATGTCGAGCATCTGGCGACCTTGCTGGTGGAAGACCGCAAGCGCAATCCCAGCAATTACGCCATCGTGGTCATTTCCGAAGGCGCCCTGATGAAGGGGGGCGAGGTGATCGAATCTGGCCTGGAAGATGCTTACGGCCACAAGAAGTTGGGCGGCATCGGCCAAGCAACCGGTGAAGCGCTCAAGAAAATCACCGGCATCGATATTATCAACCAACAACTCGCCTACCTGATGCGCGCCGGTGCGCCGGACTCTCTTGACCGAATGGCGGCCAATTCATTTGCCAACGTCGCAATCCGGCAGTTGGAACTTGGCCACTCCGGCGTTATGGCGTCACTGCAAAACGGCGCTTACACTGTGGTTCCGGTGGACACTTGCATCAAGGGCCAAAAGCGGGTCGATGTCGGCGCGCTCTATGACCCCGACAATTACCGTCCGCGCATCCGCGATCCGCTCGGCAAGCCGATGTTCATGTACTGATCGGGCCGCAAGGGCGCCAGTGGTCGCCGCGCTTTTTTGTCACAGGTAACGGTGAAGTGGCAGGAACACCGCCGGGAAGGGTGGGCTTGTTCTTGCCCACACCAGCCGGTGCCGATACGGTAGTGGACCCTATTTCACGACTATCGGCAGATCAGTGCGATACATTAGTACACGCGGCGCCGCTCCGGTGCTTGGCTTTGAGGAAACGCTGCTCGCCGGCCTCGCCCGCGACGGCGGCCTCTACGTGCCCGAGAGCTGGCCGACCTTCAGCGCGGACGAACTGCGAGCGCTGGCCGGCTTGCCCTATCCCGAGTTGGCGGCGCGGGTGATGCTGCCCTTTTTGGGCGGCGCCCTCGAGCCGGACGCCTTTTCCGCCCTGGTCGCCGACGCCTACGCCAGCTTTGATCACGCGGCGGTCACGCCGTTGGTGCAACTGGATAGCGGGTTATGGCTGCTGGAACTGTTCCATGGCCCAACTTTGGCGTTTAAAGACGTTGCCTTGCAACTCCTGGGGCGGCTCTTCGATCATGTGCTGACAAAACAAAACCGGCGGGTAACCGTGGTTGGCGCGACCTCGGGCGACACCGGTTCCGCCGCCATCGAGGCGTGCCGCGACCGTGAGCGGCTCGACATTTTCATGCTGCACCCAAAAGGCCGGACCTCGCCGATCCAGCGTCGGCAAATGACCAGCGTGCTCGCGCCCAACGTCTTCAATATCGCCATCGAGGGCACGTTCGACGATTGCCAGGACATTGTGAAGGCGATGTTCAACGACATCGAGTTTCGCGATAAGCTCCAGCTTTCAGCGGTCAACTCGATCAACTGGGCGCGGATCATGGCCCAGATCGTGTATTACGTCGGGGCTGCCGTGGCTCTTGGCGCGCCTGATCGGGCGGTTGCGTTCAGCGTCCCCACCGGAAACTTTGGCAATGTTTACGCGGCCTACGGCGCCCGCGCCATGGGGGTGCCGATTGAACGGCTGGTGGTCGGCTCGAACAGCAACGACATTCTGACCCGCTTCTTCAACACGGGCACCATGACCGCCTCCGGCGTGTCGCCAACGCTCAGCCCGAGCATGGATATCCAGATATCCAGCAACTTCGAGCGGTTGCTGTTCGATCTCCATCAACGGGACAGCGGCGCGCTGGTCGATGCCATGGGCCGGTTCCGCGCTCAGGGCAGCTTTTCGGTGGCGCCGAGCGAGCTGGAAACCGCGCGAGCACTTTTTGCCGCCTATCGGGCCGACGACGACGACACCCGCGCCGCCATCACCCGGGTTTGGCGGGAGAGCGGCAAAATCATCGACCCCCACACGGCGGTTGGCGTTCATGCCGCCTGGGCCGCACGGGCCGAGGGCGTGGTGCCGAACCACGTACCGCTGGTGGCGCTGGCGTGCGCACACGCCGCCAAATTCCCCGACGCCGTGACCATGGCCACCGGCGTTCATCCCGCCCTGCCGAGCCGGCTTGCCGATCTCGAACAACGGCCGGAACGGGCGGAGGTACTGCCGGCCAATCTCGCCGCCGTTCAGGCCTTCGTCAGCCGCCACGCCCGCCTGGGCTGCGGGCAATCCCCGCCCCAAGGGCGACCACTGTGAGGGACGAAGGCGTGAGCAGCGTAAAAGTTACCACTCTTTCCAACGGCCTGCGCGTTGCCAGCGACACCATGGACTCGGTGGAAACGGTGTCGCTCGGCTGCTGGGTCGGGGTTGGCACCCGCAACGAGCGGGCCGAGATCAACGGCGTGGCGCATCTGTGCGAGCACATGCTGTTTAAGGGCACCGACACTCGCAGCGCCTACGCGATATCGGAGCAGATCGAAAACGTCGGTGGCCATCTCAACGCCTATACCACCCGGGAACACACCGCCTATTACGCCAAGGTGCTGGCCGAAGATGCGCCGCTGGCCCTCGATATCGTGGCCGATATGCTCCAGCACTCGGCCATTGATACAGAGGAGTTGGAGCGCGAACGGGCGGTGGTGATCCAGGAAATCGGGCAGGCGATCGATACCCCCGACGATATCGTGTTCGATTATTTTCAGGGCACCGCCTATCCCGATCAGGGCATCGGACGGCCGGTGCTCGGCTCGGTCGCCACTGTGAGCCGGCTGGAACGGCCGGCGCTGGTGGAATACCTGCGCCGCCATTATGGCGCTCCGGCGATTGTCGTTTCCGCCGCCGGGCGAATCGAGCACGATCATCTGGTGGAGATGGCCGAGAAGGCATTTCGCGACCTGCCCCGGCAGGCCGAAAACTGCATTGTCCCCGCGCGCTATGTCGGCGGCGACTATCGCGAGGAACGCGATATTGAGCAACTAAACTTGGTGATCGGCTTCAACGGAATTTCAAACCAAAACCCCGACTATTACGCCCACTCGGTACTTTCAACCTTACTGGGTGGCGGCATGTCGTCGCGCTTATTCCAAGAAGTACGCGAAAAGCGGGGCCTCGTTTACTCGATTTATAGTTTTGCCGGCACCTATCTCGATGGCGGATTGTTTGGCGTTTATGCCGGGAGCAGTCCCGAGCAGGCAAAAGAACTGGTGCCGTTGCTTTGCCACGAAATCTGCCGCGTCGTCCACGATGTCACCGAGGATGAACTGGCGCGGGCCAAGGCGCAGCTCAAGGCCGGCTCCCTCATGGCGCTTGAAAGTACAATGGCGCGCTGCGAGCATCTCGGCCAACAATTGCTGGTGTTTGGCCGGGCGATTCCGGCGGCCGAAGTGGTGCGCAAAATCAACGCCGTCGATCTTGAAACCGTGCGCCGCCTTGCGGCTCAACTCCGCCGGGAGCGGCCAACGGTGGTGGCGCTGGGGCCACTGGACCATCTGGAATCCTATGACCGGATCGCCGCCCGCCTGGAGTGAGGCTGCCCCGGCGAGGAGCGGCGGCGGGAGGGGCGGATGTCGATAATCCGCTTTTTCAGCACCGGGCTGCTGATGGGGCACACCTTACGGCTGGACAGCAAGCTGGTGATGCTCCGCCCGCCCGAAATACGGGATTGGCCGGCATGGGCCGCCCTGCGGGAGCGCAGCCGGGATTTCCTGACACCGTGGGAGCCGGCATGGCCGGAAGACTCGTTGACCCGCGCCTCGTTTTGCCGACGGGTACGGCGCCAAATTGCCGAGCGGCGGGACGATCTCACCCATAGCTTCCTCGCCTTTGAGCGTGGCTCCAACACCTTGGTTGGGGGCCTTGGGCTTGGCAATATCCGGCGCGGCGTGTCGCAAACCGCGACCCTCGGCTACTGGGTTGGCCAACCTTACGTCCGCCGGGGATATGGGGCCGATGGCGTTGGCCGGGCGCTGGACTATGGCTTCAATGAGTTGAGCCTGCACCGCGTCGAGGCGTCGTGCCTACCCGAGAACTTGGCGAGCCAAGCGCTTTTACGCAAACTCGGCTTCACCTTGGAAGGAACGGCCCGAGGCTATCTGCGCATCGAGAATATTTGGCGCGACCACCTGATTTTTGGACTGCTAAAAGACGATTGGCGGCCCCCGGCCTAGTGGGCCGCATCAGTTAAACTGCCCGGTAAAAGTCCGG
>CAIZDL010000199.1 GCA_903931735.1 uncultured Rhodospirillales bacterium | reverse complement strand
GCTGACCCGTCACGGGCCAACTCAACAAGGTCTTTCCTATCTTCCGGTGTCAAGAAGCCGCCACGAATCATGGTCGGAGCATGAATCCATTTCGGCTATAAACGCAAGCTTTTTCGGCTACCCAATGAGTCGGGGTATATCCTTTTAATTTAGGAGCCTTGACAATTAAAAGTCACCGCAAAACCAATTGGTTAGCTTTGTCGCCTAAATTTTAGGCAGACGCTAAAAAGCCACAGTCCCCCATGAGTCGCGGGCTTCCCGGCAGAGTTATCCAAAGACTTATCCACAGGTTTGGTGGATATTCCGAATATGCTATCCTAACGAGAGGGTTAGCCCGTAGTAGCGGCTCAAACGGCCATGGGCGGCAAAAAATCGGTCGCCGGGAGCGTTGACCTCGGGCGCCAACAGCGGCAGAATCCGGGGATGTCCCTAGCCGACTCACCACCACCCGATCAGACGGCCCCCAATATCGACACCCCTCTCTCCCGGGGCGTCGACGTGATTCAAGGCTACCTGCGCACCCTGCCCCAAGCGCCGGGGGTCTATCGCATGATTGGCGAAAAGGGCGCGATTCTTTACGTTGGCAAGGCGAAAAATCTCAAGAAGCGGGTGTCAAACTATACGTATCCGGCACGCCAGCCGGTACGCATTCAACGCATGATCTCGGAAACTGCGACTATGGAGTTCGTGGTCACCAATACCGAGGTTGAGGCGCTATTGCTGGAAGGGAACCTGATAAAGCGGCTATTGCCCCGCTATAACGTATTGCTGCGCGACGATAAGAGCTTTCCGCATATTCTGATCACCGGCAATCATGACTTCCCGCAACTCACCAAGCACCGGGGGGCGCGCACCGAGAAGGGGGATTATTTTGGCCCGTTCGCATCGGCCGGGGCCGTCAACCGCACGATAGCGGCGCTTCAGCGGGGGTTTATGCTGCGCAACTGTGCCGATACGGTGTTCGCCAACCGCTCCCGCCCCTGTTTGCAATATCAAATCAAGCGCTGCACGGCGCCGTGCGTAAACCGGGTCAACGCCGCCGAATACGCAGCCCAGGTCGAGAGCGCGCGGGCCTTCCTCTCTGGCCGGTCCCGCGATATTCAAAGTGGCTACGCCAAGACGATGCAGGCCGCCAGCGAAGCCATCGATTATGAGACCGCCGCCCAATATCGCGACCGCATTCGAGCACTAACCGCGATTCAGGCGCACCAGGACATTAACTTCCAGGACCTCGACGACGCCGATGTCATCGCCGCCCATCAGGAAGGCGGGCAAACCTGCATCCAGAGCTTCTTTTTTCGCGGTGGCTGCAACTACGGCAACCACGCCCATTTCCCGACCCATGATCGTGGGTTGACGGTCGAAGAGGTGCTGGCCTCGTTCCTCGTGCAGTTTTACGAAAATAAGCCGGCGCCGCCGCTGGTGCTGCTCAGCCACGATCCGCCCGAGCGCGCCCTCATCGCCGAGGCGTTGTCATTGCACACCGGGCGCAAGATCGAGGTTTCGGTGCCCGCCCGGGGCGAGAAGCGCCGGGCGGTGGAGCAGGCCCAGACCAATGCCCGCGAGGCGCTGAGCCGGCGTCAGGCCGAGGGCGCCTCCCAGGCCCGACTCCTGGCCGGGGTTGCCGAACTCTTTGGCCTGGAGGAGCCCCCCAGCCGGATCGAGGTCTACGACAACAGCCACATCCAGGGGACAAACTGCATTGGCGCCATGATCGTCGCCGGACCGGAAGGCTTTACCAAAAACGCCTACCGCAAATTCACCATCCGCAATGAAGAGGTAATGGGCAACGACTACGGCATGATGCGCGAGGTTCTGGGCCGCCGTTTTACCCGCGCCCTCAAGGAAGACCCGGACCGGCAAACCGGCTCCTGGCCCCAACTGCTGCTGATCGATGGCGGCAAGGGGCAACTGAACATTGTAACCGAGGCGCTGACCGAACTCGGCATCGACGACATAACGGTGGTGGCAATTGCCAAAGGCCCCGACCGCAACGCCGGCCGCGAGCGTTTGTTCATGCCGGAACGCGAGCCGTTCAGCCTGGAGCCGCGCGACCCCGTTCTCTATTATCTGCAACGTCTGCGCGATGAAGCGCACCGCTTCGCCATCGGGACTCACCGCGACCGCCGGGCCAAGGCCCAAACCCGCTCGGAGATCGACCAAATCCCCGGCATCGGCCCAGCGCGGAAAAAAGCGCTGCTGCTTCATTTTGGCAGTGCGCGGGCGGTTGGGCTCGCCGGTCTGCCCGATCTTGAAGCGGTTCCGGGAATCAACACCACGGTGGCACGGAAAATTTACGACTATTTCCATGCGGAAGGGTAGAATGGTAAAAACCCGAACTTCCCGTCCGCGACCGGCCCGTGATGCACCTTTCCCTACCCAACATTCTGACCCTCGCCCGCATCGCCGCGATTCCGCCGGCGGTGGCCTTGTTCTTTGTCGGGCAAAGCTGGGCTGACTGGGCATTACTCTGTCTTTTTGGCGCCGCCGCGCTTACCGACTGGCTCGATGGCTATTTGGCCCGGCTGCTTAAAGAGGAGTCGGCGTTTGGGCGCTTCCTCGATCCCATTGCCGATAAGCTTTTGGTCGCAGCGCTGCTGTTTATGCTTGGCGCCACGGGGCGGTTGCCCGGCCTTTCGGTGGTCCCGGCCGTCGTGATTTTGATGCGCGAGGTTTTAATCTCGGGCCTGCGGGAATTTCTGGCCGGGCTTGGGGTTGGCTTGCCGGTCAGCCGGCTGGCGAAATGGAAAACGGCGGTCCAAATGGCCGCGATAGCGCTGCTGATTCTAGGCCGCCCCGGCGGCAGCTCCCTGTTTCTTGAGCACTGGGGCGCAGCCGCACTCTGGATCGCAGGGGTGTTGACCGTCATAACCGGCTGGGATTATCTGAGAATCGGCTGGGGCCATATGGTGGTTTCGCCCAAACGATAGCGGCAAAACTCGGGGCCGCTCCGGTTTTAGGCGATTTTATCTGTCAAATTTTCAGCGCTTTGTGCCAGACTAGCCGGGCGAGCCGATATGTGGTAGCGTGCGGCTTCCTTCGCGGGAAACCGTCGCCGCCCAATCGGGGCGTGCCGAATCGTCTGGGGTTGTTGATCATGTCGTTAGAGGTTGTGGCCATCGCCGCCGATCACGCCGGCTTCTCCCTGAAGCAGGAATTGGCCGAATTGCTGACCAGCAGCGGTTACCAAGTGCTGGATCTTGGTACCAATAGTGGCCTGTCGGTTGATTATCCCGATTTCGCCCAAAAGATGGCCGAGGCGATCCGCGCTGGCACTGCCAATCGCGGCGTCTTGGTTTGCGGCTCGGGAATCGGCATCGGCATCGCTGCGAATCGGTTCCCTGGCGTCCGCGCCGCCACCTGTACCAGCGCGACCCTGGCGCGCTTGGCGCGAGCGCATAACGACGCCAACGTGATCTCCCTCGGCGCCAGCATCATCGGCTTCGAGACCGCGCGCGATTGCGTGCTGACCTTCCTCTCGACGCCGTTTGACGGCGGGGACCGTCACCAACGGCGGATCGACAAACTCGGTTGAACGCGGCTCTCCTCACAGGTACGCATCTTAAGCGATCATCAATAGGAATTGCAGTTATGACCCTCCCGGCTTCCTCCAGCGCCCTCGAACAAGACGCGCATCGCCTGTTTAGCCTGCCATTGGCCGCGTCTGACCCCGAGTTGGCCCAGGCTTTGAGCCACGAGCTTAGCCGCCAGCAGGACCAGATCGAGCTGATCGCCTCTGAGAATATTGTGTCACGGGCGGTGCTGGAAGCGCAAGGTTCGGTGCTAACCAATAAATATGCCGAAGGATATCCGGGAAAGCGTTATTATGGCGGCTGCGAGTGGGTGGATGTGGCGGAACAACTCGCCATTGACCGTGCCTGCAAGCTCTTTGGCTGTTCTTTTGCCAATGTCCAACCCAGTTCCGGCTCCCAGGCCAATCAGGCGGTGCTCTTGGCACTGCTTCAGCCCGGTGATTGTATTCTTGGTATGTCGCTGGCAGCCGGCGGCCACCTGACCCATGGCGCCCCGCCAAACCTTTCGGGCAAGTGGTTCAAGTCGGTCCAATATGGCGTGCGCAAGGAAGATGCGCTGATCGATTACGAAGAGGTTGAGCGGCTCGCGCTCTCCTCTAAGCCTAAACTGATCATCGCTGGCGGCTCCGCCTATCCGCGCGCCATTGATTTTCAGCGCTTCCGGGCCATCGCCGATGCCGTGGGCGCCGTTTTCATGGTCGATATGGCGCACTATGCCGGCTTGATCGCGGCGGGGATTTACCCAAACCCCTTCCCCCACGCCCACGTTGTTACCACCACCACCCATAAGACCCTGCGCGGCCCTCGGGGCGGCATGGTGCTGACCAACGATGCCGACATCGCCAAAAAGATCAATTCGGCGGTGTTCCCCGGCCTTCAGGGCGGGCCGCTGATGCACGTCATCGCCGGGAAGGCCGTGGCCTTTGGCGAGGCCTTGCGGCCGGAATTCAAGGTTTATGCCCAGGCGGTGCTCGATAATGCCCGGATATTGGCAAGCGTGCTGAAGGCCGGCGGCCTCGATATCGTTTCTGGCGGCACCGACTGCCACATCGTGCTGGTGGATCTCCGCCCCAAAAATCTGACCGGCAAAGCCGCCGAGGCCAGCCTGGAGCGGGCCGGCATGACCTGCAACAAAAACGGCGTCCCCTTCGACCCCCAAAAACCGACCATCACCTCGGGCGTTCGGCTGGGCAGCCCCGCCGCAACCACCCGTGGCTTCGGCATCAAAGAATTTGAGCTGACCGGTCAACTGATCGTCGAGGTCTTAGACAGCCTCGCCGCGAGTAATTCCGGCGACAACAGCGCGGCCGAGGCCTCGGTGCGGGCGCGGGTCAAGGCCCTTTGCCAACGCCTGCCGATTTACGCCAACCTCTAAGCCCACCCCCAGCGGCCCAACCTAGCGACGAGGTAAACTCATGCG
Organism: uncultured Rhodospirillales bacterium; assembly: GCA_903931735.1. Classification (GTDB taxonomy): domain Bacteria; phylum Pseudomonadota; class Alphaproteobacteria; order Azospirillales; family Azospirillaceae; genus BOG-933. The sequence continues at coordinate 9,301 of CAIZDL010000199.1, read as the reverse complement.
TTGTCCGTTCTGTGGTAACGACGACACCCAGGTCAAGGACTCACGCCCGACCGAAGACAACGCGGCGATTCGCCGGCGGCGTTTCTGCCCGGCCTGCAACGCCCGTTTTACAACCTTTGAGCGTGTACAACTTCGCGAACTCACGGTGGTGAAGACCGCTGGCGCACGGGAACCTTTCGACCGCGATAAATTGCTGCGCTCGATGCGCATTGCACTCCGAAAGCGGCCGGTGGATGCCGACCGCATTGACCGCGTTATCAACTCCTTGGTGCGCCAACTGGAATCCTCGGGTGAAAACGAGATTCCGTCTAAGACCATCGGTGAGATGGTAATGAACCATCTTTCGGCGTTGGATCAGGTGGCCTACGTCCGCTATGCCTCTGTTTATAAAGACTTCCGTGAAGCGGCGGACTTCAACGAGTTTGTTGGCAACCTGCGCCCCGAGGTTGCCGTCGCTCCCGCCGCCTGATGAGTACTGTCGTTGACCAGCGCTTCATGGCAATAGCGCTGGCCCTGGCCCAGCGTGGTCTCGGGACCGTGTGGCCAAACCCCGCCGTTGGCTGCGTGATCGTCCGCGACGGCATGGTGGTTGGGCGAGGCTGGACCCAGCCCGGCGGTCGGCCCCACGCCGAAACCGAGGCGCTGACGCGAGCGGGAACCTCAGCGCGGGGCGCGACCGCTTATGTCACGCTGGAGCCATGCAACCATTACGGAAAAACTCCGCCTTGCACCGAGGCCCTGATCGACGCCGGCATTGCCCGATGCGTTGTCGCTTGCGGTGATCCGGACCCGCGCGTTTCCGGAAGCGGCATTGCCCGATTGCGCGCGGTGGGGATCGAGACCGTGCTTGGCCCTGGCACAAATGAGGCCCGCGCCCTCAACCAGGGCTTTTTCCTGAAGGTTGAGCGTTCCCGGCCGCTGGTGACGCTGAAGCTGGCAACCAGCCTCGATGGCCGGATCGCCACCCATACCGGCCACAGCCAGTGGATTACCGGCGCCACCGCTCGCGCTTGGGGGCATGGTTTGCGCGCCCGGCACGACGCGATTTTGGTCGGGGTGGGCACGGCCATCGCCGATAACCCGGAACTCACCTGCCGCCTGCCCGGCTTGGCCGACCGCTCTCCGCTACGGGTGGTTGCCGACAGCCGCTTATCGCTCTCCCTCACCTCGAATCTGGTGCGCGATGCCCATCGGTTGCCGCTATGGGTGGTTTGCCGTAGCGACGCCGATAAGTCCCGGATCAAAGCCTTTCGCGCGTGCGGGGTCGACCTGCTGCCCCTCGACCACGGCGCGCCCGGTACGATTAGCGCGGCAGCACTTCTGGCCGCGCTGGCCGCGCGCGGCATCACACGGGTGCTGGTGGAAGGCGGCAGCCGTCTTGCCGGCTCGCTCTTCGCCGCCGGGTTGGTCGATCGGCTGGAGTGGTTCCGAGCGCCACTGCTGATCGGCGGCGATGGACTGGCCGCTGTCTCCGGCTTTGGTGTGGATACCCTCAACCTCGCCGCAACCTTCGATTGCATCGGCGTACGCCGGGCCGGCGATGATCTCTGGGAAAGCTTTGTGCCCCGGGACAACGGGTTGGGGCTGTGCTTCGACCGCGCCAATCCGCTCTAATCAGGGCGGCGTCAGACGGAGCGACGTGATCTGGTGGCGTTGGCGGCCCAGAATTTCAAACTTAAAGTCATAAAACACAAAGGTCTGGCCAACATCGGGAATCCGCCGCGCTTCATTCAGCACCAAACCGGCAATCGTCGATGCCCGCTCATCGGGGAGCCGCCATTCAAACTCGCGGTTAAGATCGCGGATCGTAACCCAGCCATCGACAACATAAGACCCGGTGGGTTCCGCCGTCACGCCGGCAACCTGAACGTCGTGCTCGTCGGCAATATCGCCAACAATTTCCTCTAGAATATCTTCGAGAGTAACCACACCCATAAAGCTGCCATACTCATCCACCACCAACGCAAAGTGTTCACGGCGCTGCCGGAAGGCCTGAAGCTGATCGAATAAAGTTGTCGTATCGGGCGCAAACCATGGTTTATGGGCGATGGTGAGAATATCCATTTGCTCTAAGTGCCCACCATGGGCATGAACCTCCCGCAACAGCGCCTTTGCATGGAGGATTCCGATAATATTATCGGGCTCACCTTGCCACAACGGCACGCGAGTAAAAGCACTGTTCAAAACAGCGTCGACAATTTCGGTTGCCGGCAGAGTGGCGTCAATCATCACCACATTGCGACGATGAGTCATGATTTCGCCGACTTCAACATTGGTCAAATCAAGGATCGAGCGCAGCATCGCCCGCTCTTCTTTAATTTCCTCCTCAGTATCGACACCCCGATGCAACTCGATGGCGCCGCGCAACTCTTCCTCGTTTGAAACAATACCGTCGGTCCGCACTTCGATGGCCGCGAGCCGGAGCAACTGACGCACAATCCAACTTACCGAAGTTGTCACCGGAACCAAGGCCCCAACCACCGCTTGCACCAATGGGGCTATCGCCAGAGCCGAGCGGTCCGCATAATTGATGGCGTAGGTTTTCGGCATGACCTCGGCAAAGATCAAGACCAGCACGGTCATCAGCACCGTGGCATAAACCACGCCCCGGTCGCCGAAAAGATTGATCGCGACACCAGTGGCCAGGGCAGAACTCAAGATATTGATCACCGTGTTGCCAAGCAACAAGGCGCCAATCATGTGTTCCTTGTTCTCGCGCAGCCGATTCACCAGCCGCGCCCGGCGGTTGCCTTCTTGCTCCAACTGGTGCATTCGCGCCCGGGAAGTGCCGGTTAGCGCCGTCTCGGCCCCGGAAAAGAACGCCCCCATAACCAAAAGGGTCACGATCCCCCCGACCGTGATCCACATAACCATGTCCATCGTATCCAGCTCGCCCCAGCCCAACCGGCAATCACCATAGCGTTACTCGCCGCAAGGAGCAATGACCACGAAAAAAGGGCCTAACCCATTCAGCCCGAAGAATTAGCGGCGGTGCGACGACCGAAATGACGTGGATCTCCCCAACTGTTCCAGCCCACGCGCCTACCCCCCGCCTCCACGCTCCGCTCAAGACCACTCTGCTGCTGCGCGGGAGCCTGATCGAGCCCCGGTTTACCCTGATAAAGCTGGTAGTTTTGACGAACCTCGCGCGGCGTGAGATTGGGCATCGCGACATTGGCACCAAAAGCGATCCCCTGGGCGCGGCCGTCGGTGGCAAGGGCCTCGAGCGCGGTGGTCGACGCAATATTCACATCGTGCAAGACTAACCGCGTCACCGCAATCATGCGCAGCGACAGGCCAAGCAACGCCTGCGGATCCATCATTCCAACATCAAGCATAGAATTGCCGGACGCGACAATGTAAGGCCCCATACCGATCATATCAATATCGCAACTGGCGTAAAAGCGTATGTCGGCGGCAAGATCGGCCAAGGTTTGACCGGGAAGGCCAATCATCACGCCCGTCCCAACTTGGTAACCTGCCTGGCCCAGATCGGCGAGCGCCGCCACGCGGGTTTCAAAGCGCTGGGTTGGCGGGTGAATTCGGCCAAATGTCTCAGGGTTGGACGACTCGATCCGGAGCAAATACCGATGGGCACCGGCCGCTTTCCACCGCCGATACGTCTCCAACGTTTGTTCACCAAGAGATAGTGTAATCCCCAATCCATGCGGCAATTGTTGTGAAACTGAGCGCTCTTTTATCTCCGCAACACAACTTTCGATGAAGGCGATAAATCCTTCATCACGGCGCTCTCCGGCTTGAAGCACACAAGAGCCGTAACCTGACTCCGCTGACCAAAGGGCCGCATCAACGACGTCATCTTTAGTCAAACAATACCGTTCAATATCGCGATTCCCTCGCCGAATACCACAGTAGTGGCAATCGAGTGCGCAGATATTGGAGACTTCAACCAAGCCCCGATAATGCACGGTATCGCCAACCTCAACGGTGGTGAGGGAATAGGCCGCCTCCCGCAGCGCCGCGATATCGTCCGGGTCCTTCAATCCCAGGAGGGTAACGATGTCGGCATCGGAAAAGCTGGTTTGGGCCAGCAACGATGAAAGCGTGGTCATGGTGTAGAACTCCTCGCTCCCCGATACGCTTCAAAGGCGGCCGGGAAAGGTTGAAGCGCGCGCTCAAAAATTCCCAGGCTAAAAGCAATGGTCAAGCCGTAATTCGTAATCGGAACTCCGGCTGCCTTTGCTTTAAGGATACGATTGAGCATTTCTTTACGATTAAAACTACAGGCCCCACAATGGATAATAAGCTTAAACTGGGAGAGATCATCGGGATAATCCTTGCCCGCCATCACCGTGATGTCGAGCTTACCGCCGACATACTGCGTAAGCCACCGCGGAATCTTAACCCGGCCGATATCCTCGCCAATCGGGTGATGGGCGCAAGCTTCAGCGATCAACACCTTGTCACCGGCCTTAAGAGTATCAATCGCCATTGCCCCCAAAGTCTGACTGACCAGATCCCCCTTGAAGCGGGAAAATAGAATTGAAAAACTGGTGAGAGAAACATCAGGTGGCGTATCGGCCGCAACTTTTAGAAATGCCTGAGAGTCGGTAATGACCAACTTCGGTGGTGTCTTCAATTGGGCCAGAGCCGAGCGTAATTCACGCTCTTTAACAACCAGACAATAAGCATCGCTATCGAGTAGATCCCTGATCGTTTGCACTTGGGGCATAATCAAGCGGCCCTTAGGTGCCTCTTTATCAATTGGCACGACCAGCACCGCCATATTCCCCGGCCCGACCAAATCTCCAACAATATCGGGACTTGCTATAAAGTCTGCCGGTGCGTGGTCGACGATGGCATGACGAAAATCCAGCAGCCCCATGCCCTGCGCCGCCGCTGTACGCACGTACGGCACCTTCAACGCCGCCAACCGCTCCAAGATCTCCGTTGGCGGTTCGGCAAGGTCGCTTTTGTTAAGCACGACGATTATCGGCGTTTTGCGCTCAGCCAATGCCTCGGCGATCGCCTGTTCGTACGGCCCCCACGCGCCGTCGGTGACGATCACACCAAGGTCGGTCCGTTCAAACGCCGTACGTGTCCTGGCCACGCGCAGCGCCCCGACCGCACCTTCATCATCAATACCGGCAGTGTCGATGAACACAACGGGGCCGACCGGTAATAACTCCATCGGTTTTTCAACCGGATCGGTGGTTGTTCCGGCAAATTCAGAAACAATTGACACCTGCTGCCTTGTAATGGCATTAAGCAGGCTCGATTTCCCAACATTGCGACGGCCAAAAATTCCAATATGTAAGCGCAGGCTGCGCGGCGCATTCTGAATCATGACTTGATATCCGGGCTACCGAGACGACAAACTGCCTCGGGGGAAATAAGGGCGTCAAAGGTGCCTTCGGCCATCAGGCCGCCAGCAATCACCACTTGACGGATGCTGGCCCCTGTACGTGTGGCCTCGGAAGCCACGCGCGCAGCGCCGTGATAGCCAAGAGCGGGCAACAAAGCCGTGACAACCGCCGTCGCCCCCTCCACGTTCCGCCGGCATCGTTCGGTATCAGCCTCAATGCCATCGACACAAAAACGGGCCAAGATATCGCACGCCGCCGATAGTAAATCGATGCTGGTCAGCAAGGTGTCGGCAATCAAAGGCAAGAACGGGTTAAGTTCGAGCGATCCCATTGCGGCAGCGCTGGTGATGGCCTGATCATGGGCACAAACCATCAACGCCGCCTGAATCGTCGCCTCGGGGATCACCGGGTTGACCTTCCCCGGCATGATGCTGGACCCGGCCTGACGCGGCGGCAAACGGATTTCGCCAAACCCCGCATCCGGTCCCGAGGAAAGCAAGCGCAAGTCATTGGAAACTTTAATTAAATTGACCGCGCATGCCTTAAGAATTCCCGAAACCTCAACAAAAACATCGGCGTTCTGGGTCGCCTCGACCATGTTTTCGGCCCGCGCCAAGCCAACACCGGAAAGCTCGCGCAGGCGATCGACCACCCGGAAAATGTAGTGTCGCGGCGCCGCCAAGCCGGTTCCAATCGCCGTCCCGCCAAGATTTACAACCCGCAGACGCTCAACACACTTATAGACCCGCCACCGGTCCCGGTTAAATGCCTCGGCATAGGCGGCCATTTCACGACCCAGAGTGATCAGCACGGCATCCTGAAACTGGGTTCGACCGATCTTGACCACCGCTTCAAGCCGCCGCTCTTGGTCCTGAAAACTCTCCTGAAGCCGAACGAGTCGCTCCTCGAGCCGGCCAATTCCCTTAATTGCCGCCAACTTCAGCGCAGTCGGATAGGTATCATTCGTGGATTGGTAACAATTAACATCGTTCAATGGTGAAATTAAATCATATGCCCCTGGCACTGCACCCAGCATCTCAAGCGCCCGGTTTGCGATCACTTCGTTAACATTCATGTTGAGGCTGGTACCAGCACCACCCTGAAGGGCATCCACCACAATATGCTCGTCCAGCACTCCCTCAGAAAGTTCAAGACAAGCCCGCTCCAGTGCATCGATACGCTCTGGAGTCTCTCGCCAACACCCAAGCTCCCGTGCTGTTTGCAGTGCGGCCAACTTTACCAGCCCAAAAGCACGGATAAGTCCGCCGTGAACCGGCCGTAAGCTAAGCGGAAAATTCTCGACCGCTCGTGCCGTGTGGATGCCATAAAGACACCCCACCGGCAGGCTGCGCGTCCCGAGTTGGTCGGTCTCGACGCGCAGACCCGACGTCAACAAGGCGGGCACCTTAGCGATACACGTCCCGTTTACCCTCTTTCACCTTATCGACCATGACTTTAGAGTGGCGCGCAGGGGTTTCGGCCATATCATTGATAAAGGTCTCAATGGCCTTCTCGCCGATGGCCCGGGATTCCTCCGTGCCATAATCCATCAGATATTCCTGGAAAGTTGAGGCTGCATTTGGATCACAATGGGCTTTGATATCTCCGGGACGGGCAAGATCCATAAAATCTGCTCCAGTACGGCCCAACCGGTAACACCCCGTGCAGAATGATGGCACATAACCAAGGTTCGCCACATCACAAATAACCTCATCGAGGGTCCGATGATCGCCAAGGGAGAACTGACTCATATCATCACGAGCAGTTTCCGCATAGCCACCTGGGTTGGTGCGACTCCCGGCCGAAATCTGCGATACCCCTAGCGCGAAAGTCTCACGCCGAAGATTTGGCGTCTCCCGTGTCGACATAATGATGCCCGTGTAAGGCACCGCAATACGCAAGATAGCCACGATTTTGCGAAAATCAATGTCAGCAACAGGATGGGGCGGGTGTTCGGCAACTGAAGCTCCCGTTGCCGGCTCTAACCGTGGCACGCTAATGGTGTGGGGGCCAACGCCAAACGCGCCCTCAAGATGGCGAATGTGCTGCATCAACGCCAGCATCTCAAACCGCCAGTCCGCAAGGCCAAACAACACGCCGATGCCACAATCATCGATACCAGCAGTCATTGCTCGATCAATTGCGTGAAGGCGCCAATAATAATCTGCCTTTTTACCAGATACATGGACCTTTGCATAGGTCTCATGATGATATGTTTCTTGAAAAAGTTGGTAGGTGCCAATCTTTGCATTTTTAAGCTGGACAAACTCTTCAGTTTTCAAGGGAGCGATATTGACATTTACGCGTCTAATTTCGCCATTTCCGTTCTTGACTGAGTAAACCGTATCGATCGCATCGAGAATGCATTGAAATCCCCTCACCGGATAAGACTCGCCGGCCACCAGCAACACCCGCTTATGACCCTGATCAATTAAAATCCGCGTTTCCCGCGCGATCTCCTCAGACGTTAACGCCCGACGCTCCACCTCCTTGTTGCGAGCACGAAACGCGCAATAGAGACATTCATTCGCGCAAAGGTTTGAAACATAAAGTGGTGCGAAGATAACTAGACGACGACCATAGATCGTGTCTTTGATGTGGCGAGCGGTTTCAAATAACTCTGCAATCAAACCCGGATCACTAAGCGCCATCAGGGGCGCAATTTCATCAGCATCAAGCCCTTTCATCTCGCGGGCTTTTGCGAGAATCTCGCGAACACGCGCGGCATCGCACGTACCGGCTGCGGCCAAACTATCCCAAATCGCGGATTCATCGATATCGAAACTATCTGAATTGGTCACAGTTGCGCCTCAAACTAATTAGAGTGATGGGGCCCCGCCGGCGGCCGGAACAAGTGGCGCCACAGGAATACTGAAGACAAACTGGGCCCATGCGCCCAATTCGCTGTCGGCCCAGATGCGTCCTTCATGCAACTGGACTATTTTCCAAGATGTGTAAAGCCCAAGGCCGGTGCCCTTGCGCCGGATCAACTCGGGAGTATTCTGACGAACGAAGCGTTGAAAAAGATCAGCCCGTTTCCCCGGAGGAAAACCCGGGCCTTCATTCCAAACAGAGACCTCCGCTTGGTCCAACTCACCCTCTTGGCGAATTACTTCGAGCGCAACACGGACACGACCAAGCTCACGCCCGTATTTTATCGCATTACCAAGCAAGTTGATCAATACCACCCGCAGCAACTCTGCATTGCCGATTACACGTACCGGGGCCTCAGGCATCACGATATTCAGCAGCATCCGCCGTCCCTCGATCTGCCCATGCAAAAGATCGATGGCAGGTTGAACCACTTCGTCGGCTAAGCTTGGAATATCAAGCATAGTCGGCGCATTCTCCGCATTTTCGACCTTCGCCAGATCAAGATAGGCCTCGATAAACCCGATCAAATACTGCCCATTATATGCGATACGTTCAATCTTTTGCCGTTGCTGGGGGGTAATATCACCAACATAACCATCGCAGAGCAAACGGGCATTGGTAACCATCGACGCCACCGGGTTTTTCAACTCATGGGCAACGAATCCAAGCACATCCTGATAAGCTCGGTTTATCGTTTCGAGCTGCTCGATCCGATACGCTTTTTCCGCGGCTTGTGATAGGCGCTCTGCAATTGCTCGCTGTAGACGGACATGGTGATCGTTATAGGCATAGGGTTCAGCGGCATTAAAAAACAACGCTCCAATCGGTCGGCCATCCACCACTAAGGGGCACGTCATCGATGATTTCCAACCTTCGCGGACAATCAGCGCGGTCGATGTACTCTGTGGGTGAGCGATATGATAGACGTTAAGGTCGTTAATGACCCGAGGATGGCCATCACGAATGACGACTTCGAGCGAACTTCCCTTCAAGTCCTGGGCAAAGCCTTTGTTCAAATAAACCTGCGGGCAGCGGGCAACGACATGATACGCCACCAATCGATGCCCTTTCTCCTCGATAAAGGCGACACCGATCCGATC
>CAIZDL010000198.1 GCA_903931735.1 uncultured Rhodospirillales bacterium | reverse complement strand
TGGGAAAGACCGCCCTTTACGAGGCGCTCTCCTTAAATCCAGACTCCCTTTCAACGCCCGAGGAAAAGCCCTGATCGGCAGTGGCGTTCCTGCTTTGATCCGCTATGCTACAAGGATTGACGAATCGTGTCGCCGGGCCTGGTTGCCAATCCACTCCACCACCACCGGTTCTGGGGTTGGCTTTATCAGTTCGCTTATGACATTGGTATCGAGCAGGATGCCGGACATATCAAAGATCAACCTGTCGTCCTGTGGACTTGTCTCGTTCGATCTGGATATCCTCTCCTCGTAGGGGGGATGCCTGAAAGAAGGCAACCAGTTCCTGACCTGTTTCGGCTACCTTTGGCTTGAGGATTGGTTGAAGGCTCTCCCTGATTTGTTGCGCCTTCTCTCCACCGGCTCTGAGCATTACGGCCAGACCACGAACCAGAGCCGCATCAACAACCGGAACCGTGATCTCAACTCGTTGCGCGCCGATGCTGGAGAGTTTGCGGCGGTGCCGGGCGACACGGGGGGCGATTTCTGCTGATCCTGGTTGGGACATTGGTTGGCCTCCCACTGTTTCCGGAAACGTAACCAGACATACGATCCCTGTCAATGGCCGTGCCCGCAGCCTTGGCAACCATAGCACTCAGTGCTATGATGGTCGGTGAGGTGGCCGATGGCAGTCTACAGAACCCGATGGTTTGACCGATGGGCACGCAAGGAGGGCATAGTGGCATCAAGCCTCTGTGCGGCCGTGCGCGAGATGATGGCGGGCCTATTTGATCTGGGCGGTGGTCTGTTCAAGAAGCGGGTGGCTCGTCCAGGTCAGGGCAAAAGTCGTGGGTTCCGAACATTGGTTGCCACGAACAAGTGCGATCGGTGGTTCTTCGTCTATGGGTTTCCAAAGAGCCAACAGAGCAATATCGATCAAAATGAAGAGGAAGCCCTAAAGAAGTTGGCTTCTCATTTGCTCCTGATGAATGAACAGTCTCTCAACAAAGCACGGGAAACTGGTGAGTTAGTGGAGGAAGACTGCGATGACAAAGTGTAAGTCTGATATCCTGGAGGCTGTCATTGATACGGCAAGGGGGCTCCATTCAGCAGGTGTGATGGACCAAATCACATTGAGAGAGTTTGACCGGCTATGTGTGCCGTTGATTGAACATCTCAAGCCGGAACAGATCAAGAATATCCGTGAAGCATCGCACGTGAGCCAGGCGGTGTTTGCTCGTGTGCTCAATACCAGCCTCTCAACCGTTCAGAAATGGGAAATCGGTCAGAAGAAGCCAACCGGAACAGCCCTGAAGTTGCTTCATTTAGTCCAGAAGCGGGGCCTTGATGCCGTTGTTTGACACGTTGGCATCTTTCGTGACCTCAATTTACAGCGCCGTGATATACAGGACTATCATACTGGAACAGGGGTGTCCTATGGCAGCAAATCCGATGCTCGGTGTTCGGCTGGAACCGGAGATACAAGCGCGTCTGACTGCCCTGGCTACCGCGACTGGACGAACCAAGGCGTTCTACGTCAGAGAAGCGATCCTGGAGCATCTCGACGATCTGGAAGATATCTATCTGGCCGAGAAGCGTCTGGAAGACCTTCGGGCTGGGCGTAGCCATAGTGTCCCTCTCGAAGAAGTGATAAAGGAATATGGCTTGGAAGATTGAGATTGATCGGGACGTTAAGCGTGACATCGACAAGACTAATCGTCATGATGCCCGCCATATCCTGAAATTATTTTATGAGCGTCTGGCACATGTCGACGATCCTCGTAGCATCGGAGACCCCTTGAAGGGGACAAGGCTCGGAGAGTTTTGGAAATATTCCGTCGGTGATTACAGGATCATTGCCAAGATTGAAGATGGCATTTTGCTAATTATGGTGGTCAAGCCCTCTCTGCGTGGGAGGTAAAGTTCAACAGCAACCGACAGCGGGCTTTGACTTTCGGAGGAACGATGAGCGCAACTCTCTACGAGCAGGATTTTTACGCCTGGGCTAACCACCAAGCCGCGCTGCTGCGTGCTGGAAATCTGTCGGCCGCCGACATTGAGCACATCGCCGAGGAAATCGAGAGCATGGGCAAAACCGAAAAGCGGGAACTCGTAAGCCGCCTGACGATCCTGCTCTTGCACCTCTTGAAATGGCAGTTCCAGCCTGAGCGGCGCGGAGCCAGTTGGGAAGCCACGATCATCGTCCAACGGCACGACATTTCCGATCATCTTGCCGACAACCCGAGCCTGAAGGCCCTACTCCCAGCGACGATCAGCCGGGCCTACAGCAACGCCGCGCCAATGGCGGTCGGCGAGACAGAATTGCCAAAGGCGACATTCCCGCTCGTCTGCCCTTGGTCGTTCGATCAGATCATGGACGAAAATTTCTGGCCCTCGTGAACGATCATCGGAAGCGCCTTATTTTGCGCGTCACCGTCTTTCCCACGCCTGCTCCAATATGGCTCTTTCTGGTCCTTACAAATCTAACACGGTCGTGTTAGTGTTGTATTCATAGGAGCAGGGATCGTTTCGGGGGCGGAAATGGGCAAGGAACTGGTCGCTTACTACCGGGTCAGCACCCAAAGCCAAAGCCGGTCAGGGCTCGGCCTGGAAGCCCAGCAAGCGGCGGTCAAGGCGTTCGCGGCCAGCAACGGCTACTCGATCATCGGTGAGTTCAGCGAGGCAGAGACCGGAAAGGGGGCCGATGCCCTGGAACGTCGGCCGGAACTCAAGTCGGCCCTGACCACGGCTCGGAAGGCCGGCGCGTCGGTCTGCGTGGCAAAACTCTGCCGGCTCTCCAGGGATGTCCACTTCATCTCGGGCCTGATGGTCCACCGTGTGCCGTTCATCGTCGCAGAGCTGGGCGCCGATGTTGACCCCTTTATGCTCCACATCCACGCTGCGGTGGCCGAGAAGGAGCGGGCGCTCATTGCCCGACGCACCCGGGACGCTCTCCAGGCGAAGAAGGCTCGTGGGGAGACGCTGGGGAGCGCCAGCATAGAGCAGGTGGCTGTCATTGGTCGGGCTACCGTGATGGTAAATGCCACCGCTCGGGCCGAAAATGTTCTGCCCATCGTCCGCACCGTCCAGGCATCGGGCATCAACACGCTGGCAGGCATTGCCGGTGCTCTGAATGCTCGGGGCATAGCAACACCCCGAGGCGGGCAGTGGCACGCTTCCAGTGTTCGGAACCTTCTGGCGCGGGCCTGAAAACGTTCGGCGGAAAAGTATTGGAGTAAGTATGCTCTTTCTGGCTGGCAACCCTCTTCGGTTTGTGTGATATAATCGAGTGAGATAAGGAGGATGGGTGATGATGACCGGTCTGCAATCAGCGGCCGTGCAAGTTTTTTTCTGTAAATTCGCCCAGAAGACGACTTGATTCGCGGCGGGTGGTTACGCAGCCAGATTTATGTATATCTTACCTGTCATCCAGTCCTCATCGACTTCTGCAAGCAGTGCTGAAACCAAGCGCAAGCAGGATTCGGCATTTGGGAAGATAGATACAACACGTGTACGACGCTTTAGTTCGCGATTGATTCGTTCGAGGCCGTTTGTTGTGCGTAGCCTTGTTCTGTGGCCAATGGGCAAATCGAACACCGCAAATCCCATAGGCAGATTCTCCTCGGCCCATTCCGCAAGCTTGGGGGCTTCTTTGGCCCATATTTCGAGCGCTTGCTTCAGCAACCGCTCAGCTTCGATCTTGTCAGGGGCATTGAAAATTGCGCGAATGCGTTGCGCAACAGACTTACGTTGATCCAAGCGAGGAACGTAAGCGTGAGCGTTCTGCTGCAGGTGGAACTGGCAGCGCTGCCAAGGAACGCTGGGCAATGTGGCGCGACGGGCGGCCTTGAGGCCGGCGTGATCGTCCGACACTATCAGTCTGACACCCTTCAGGCCACGGCGGATCAGGCTGTCGAGGAACGCGCGCCAGTGAACCTCCGCTTCGGACAGGGCGACCGAGACGCCAATTATCCGCCGCCGGCCGTCAGCGGTGACACCGATGGCCACGAGTACGGCGCAATCAATGATTTTGCCCGCTTCTCGCACGCGCTCATACCGCGCATCGAGGATGATGTAGGGCGTTTCGTCAAGTGGGCGCTCACGCCAGGCTGCAAGTCCAGCATCTAGGTTTGCAGCGGCTTTGCTGACCTGCGCGGAGGAAATGGCGACTTCTGGTCCAAGGAGGGACTGCAATACAGTAATAACCTTCCGTGTCGAAACGCCTTGGACGTACATCTCCGCACAAGCAAGATTAACAGCTTGTTCGGTTCGAGAGCCCTTCTCAAGCGCACTTGGATAGAACCCGCCGTTTCGCACCTGTGGAACCTCGAAAGTAAGTTCGCCAACGCGAGTTAGGACAGTCTTCTGTTTATATCCATTAGCATAATCAACTCGTTCGGCCGTGCGTTCATGAGGCTTTGCATGCAGGTATTGCGCACGCTCAATCTTCGATGCTTCATTTACAAGAATGCGA
>CAIZDL010000197.1 GCA_903931735.1 uncultured Rhodospirillales bacterium | reverse complement strand
ATCAATGATTGATACTTGGAGTCGGGAGCACTTTAATACTACGGTTTCTATTCGCACATTCGGTCAGGATATTTCTGTTGAGATATATTATGGCAACACTGGATGCGCCGTTAGCTTTCTGGCTCTCGATGACGATCACCCCGCCGGACTGGACGACCCCAACGCGCGCTTTGCCATTGGTGTCGTCACCACCACAGCGATAACGTACAGCGTGTTTGAAGTCCTTGCCGTACTTGCCCGCAAATAGGGGTGCGCGCTCGGGGGGTGGGGGGGGGGCTACGGGATTCACACATCTCTAATCACGATACTACTTCAATATGTTATACCAACGGCCCCAGATAGAGACTCGTTGAGAAGTTTGGGTTGCGTCAGCCGGCATTTTCCGATTCGCTGCCTTCCAGAGATTGGGGGGGAGGCGGCGATGGTGGTGGCGGTTACGCGACAAGGGCTTGATGGAGCAGGGTTTCGACGTGAGGCGGCGCGGTGCACAGATGGTTCGGCGGCGAGACGAATGCTGGCCCTGGCGCAGGTGATGGACGGTGCCTCGCGTGGCGAGGCGGCCCGCTTGGCCGGCATGGACCGACAGACGCTGAGGGACTGGGTTCACAGATACAATTCCGAGGGGCTGGCCGGACTGTGGGACCGCCCCCATCCTGGGCCGTCCGCGCGGCTGACCCCCGAGCAGCTCGCCGAACTGGCGGCGATCGTGGAGGCTGGACCGAGGCCCGATGAACACAAGGTCATCCGGTGGCGCCGTGTCGACCTTCAGGCTGTGATTGAGAAGCTCTTCAATGTAAAACTCCATGAGCGGTCCGTTGGCAAGATATTAAAGAAGCTAAACTTTCGCAAGATGACGGTACGCCCACAACACCCGAAGAGTAAACCTGAGGTTCAAGAGGATTTTAAAAAAACTTTGTCAGCGAGCTGAAAAGCCTCCTTTTAACGAATACAGCACTCATTGGTAAGCCGATCGAGATTTGGTTTCAAGATGAAGCGCGGGTTGGTCAGCAGGGCACACTAACCCGCATATGGGCTCAACGAGGGACTCGACCGCGGGCACCGCACGATCAGCGCCGGGCTTCAGCCTACATTTTTGGTGCCGTCTGTCCCGAGCGCGGCACTGGTGCCGCCGTGATCCTGCCGCGCGCCAACGCCGAGGGCATGAACCTGCATCTCAAGGAAGTGTCGCTCTGCGTCGCCCCAGGAGCTCACGCTGTCGTCCTTCTTGACGGAGCTGGATGGCACATTGCCAATGACCTCGAAATTCCCGAGAACATAACCCTGTTCCCGATCCCACCGTATTCACCAGAACTCAACCCAGTTGAAAATATCTGGGAATTCCTTCGAGGGAATAAACTCGCCATTCAAGTCTGGGATGATTACGAGGCAATCGTCAACTCGTGCTGCAATGCCTGGAACTGGCTCATGGGCATGCCAGAGCGGATTACGTCAATTGCTAGCCGAGAATGGGCTCAATCGGTCAATATCTAGGGCCGTTGGTATCAGACGGCGACTTTGGTTTTGGAGATAATCGGTCTGACTGGGCGCCAATTACCATGCAACTATCTCGTATTCACTCATCTCGGGACCCTTTCGCGCGAGGATGGATTGCGTGCCGGCAACTCGGATCGAAGAAGCCCCGGTGCTCGCCCCCCACGCCGAACCATCGAAAGCGAGGTCGATAGCAAATCCGGCAGTGGCAGGGATGTCAACCAAAAGGCATTGAGCAAGATCGTCCGCCTTGGTTTGTTCGACAACAACGTTT
>CAIZDL010000196.1 GCA_903931735.1 uncultured Rhodospirillales bacterium | reverse complement strand
CCGCGTGCGATCCAGTCGGGTTGAGTCAAGGCAGTCTGCCGTTCGCTCAACTGTTGGATGGCCTTAGTGTCGAGTGCGATCTGGTCCTTTTCGTCGATGGACGGAGGCGTGCCTGAAACAGCGTCCGGGAAGACAAGGGCCATTTCCTCCGCAATCGGCCCGTAGTGCCAGACGGTTGGATCGTAGCCGGTGCCGCTGTCGGCGTTGTAGTGGAATCGGCGGATGTCGATCTGGTTGACGATATCGAGGGCGTCCCCGTCGAAGTCGGCGATGTCGTGCTTGACCGTTCGACTGGAGATGCCGAGCAACGTAGCGGCGGCGGCGGTGGTGAGGCCCACGATGTTGCCGCTGGCCGCGCTGGATTCGCCGACGAACTCCACCGCGCCGGTCTGAGATAGGCCAGGGAAGAGGACGGAACTGCTGGCGGTGAAACTGGCACTGATCGTGCCTGCGCCGGTGGCTGTGAAAGCCCCGTTGACGGTATAGCTCCCGGTGCTGGTGATCGCCCCCGTGCTGGCCAATGTCCACTGAGCCGTCGAACTTCCGTTCGTGGCCATCACAATGCTCGCGGCAGAGTCATTGAGCAGCGCGAGGTTGCCTCCATTCCCATCGTTGTAAAAACCTGATGCGTTTGCGCCGAAAATTTTGTAGCCGGCGTAACTTCCTCCCTCCTTCACGAACTGTCCCAAGCGACCGAGGTTGTTAAAGGCATTGAACCCGGCCCCGGCATATGCTCCGGAACTGGAGTTTGTGACCACGAATTGAACCGCGCCGGTGGACACCGTGCCCGTCAGCGCGATATTGGCCCCGGAAGTCACTGTCGGCATCAAGAAAGTGATGGTCGAGTTATTGCCTGCATTCAAAACCCCGCTGATGGTCGCCGCGCCCTGCGGCCCGGCAATCGTCTGCGTCGTCAGCAACCCGCTCACCGTTTCCGCCCCCGACAGCGAAACCGTCGTCCCTGTAATCGCCCCGCTCTGAAGCGTGCCGCTGATGGTCGCATTGCCCGAAGTCGAAACCGTGGAGGCCGTCAGCGTGGTTGCCGTCGTCAGCCCTGTGCTAGCGGATGCCGAAACTAGTTGCCCGCTCGTCGAAAGGCTCGTGGCGACAACGGCTCCTTGCGAAGTCGAGCCGGTCGTCAGCAGGCCAGTTACTGTGACTGCACCCGATGTTGAAACCGTGCTCGCCAAGATCGCCGCCGCTGAGAGCGTGCCGCTGGTAATGCTCAACGCCGTCCCGCTGCTGGAGAGCGTCAACGCCGGTCCCGCGCCGGACAGGCTGATCGTCTGCGCCGCCGTAAACGTATTCGCCAAATCCCGAAACGCCGGATGGCCTGAAGCGTCGATGGTCGTGGTAAACCCGCCCAAGGAAATCGTGCCCCCGCCGGTCAACGTCGTGCTGGTCGTCATGGTGAACGTGCCGGTGCCAGCGAGGGTGATCGGCGAGTTGATGGTGAGCGTCGTCCCATTGGTGCTGCCCGTCAGGCCGGTCGTGGAGGTCACGGTTGCGAGCTGGGATGCCTGCGTGATCGTGGTTGCGATGGTCACGGTTCCCGCGAGCGTTCCGGTGCCGACCGTGGCGGTGATGCCGGTTCCTTGGGTCACGGTGCTTGCGATGGTCAAGGTCGCGCCGCTTTGGGTAAGCGTAATGTCGTTGCCGCTACTGGTGAACGTCGTCACTTCCTGCCCAGCCGCCAGCGTCGCCGTGCCGCTCGCCAGCGAGAGCGTGCCCGTGCCGAGGTTCATGCCGCCGCTGCCGCTGAGGGTCAGGCCGTTGAGGGTGGTGGCTGAAATCGAGCCCGTGATGACCTGCCCGAGCGTGTCTGTGAACGTGCCGCCGTTGTCGATCAGGAAGTTGTTGTGAAAGTGCCCTGTGCCAGTGAAGTCGAAATTGGCCCCATTCGAGGTCGTCGATGACGTGATCGAAACCAGCGTCTTGGCGTTCTTCAGGTCTTTGATGAAAAACTCCGCGCCGGACGCGCCGCCAAGAGCCGAGTCAAGGCCGATGGAAAACGTCCCCGATGTCGTTCCAGTCACCGCGCCGAACAGGACACGGCTTTCCGTCACCGCTGAGTTGAAAACTTCGTTGCTCCCGCCAACCTGCCACTCGGCCAGTCCGGTGCCGATCTGCGGGCCGGTGTTGAATCCGAATAGGCCGGGCGTGTAGCTGAAGCCCCCGCCGCCAGAGACGAGCCCTGCAACGCCGTCTGTGGTGTCGTTGAGGACGTTGATCGTCCGCCCATTGGTGCTCGCCGCGATTTGCACCATGGAATGCGTTCCACTGCTGGCTCCCGTCTGCTGGCTGTTGAAGATGTTGAGGACGGCATCCGCGCCCGGATCGCTCAGGATGTTGACCATCTGATCCATATTTTCCGTCGTGCAGTTTTCCAGTGTGATGACGCCGTAACTTCCGGTCAGGGTGTAAAGGATCGCGCCCGCCGTGTGCGCGTTGCTCGAATCATGCATCGTCGCCCCGATAATCTTCCCTCTCGTCACACCCCCGCCATTGAGCAAAACCAAATCCGCGTTCCCGATGTAGCTCGCGGTTGTCGTGCTGCCCCAGAACTGGCCGCCGATCATCGTCAGGTCAGTGACCCATCCGGTCATGCCAGTGAAGGTTGAAGGTTGGATCCAGGTCGTCACTGATCCTCCGTTGCTGACGGCGTTCGTGTTGTTTCCTGAGTAGATCGTCATGGACGAAACCGTGCTCGAAATGTCGATGGCTCCGCGTGTCGCCCCAGCAGGAAGGATGACATCGACGCCATTAACAACCAACCCCTCAATCACGCTCGCCGTCGTGTAAGTGCTATCCACCACCAACCCGCCGCGTGCGAAAAGCCCGGTGATGCCAGAAACCGAAATCCGATACGCCCCTGCGCTGTTGCCGTCCACTCGCACCCCGCTACCCACGTTATTCGTGCCTGTGTTGCCTGTGCCGATGACGCCCATAACGATCATGTCCGAGGTCGAGCCAGTAGCGATTGTCGGGGTGTAACCGTATTCGTCGCCGATGACAGCGATCTGATCGTCGTAGGTTCCGCCGACGCTGTTGGAAATTACCCAGTAGTGGCAGGAGTTGAAATGCAGGCCGTCCCGGTTCGCTTGCCCGTTGTCAGCCTCTGCATAGGAAATCTGGCTGGCGAATCCGCTGTTGCAGTTCGCCGCTTGGAAGTTGAACCCCTTCGCTCCGGCGAATTGGACCCGCTCAATCCTGAGATTATCCACGCCCTGAAAAAAAGCCGTCTGGTTGATGCCGCCCCACGTCCCGCTTTGGTTCGCGCCGTTGCCGTCGATGGTCAAATCCTGAATCGTGATATTGGAGTCCTTTCCGCTGGTCGTCGTGGTGTTGTTTGCATTGGTGAGCAAGAACGCGTTGACGTTCACGCCTCTTGTAATCGTGGTCGTAAACTGCCTGTCGCCCTTCAGTGTCACATTGCCGCCGCTCGGAAAGGTCAGCGTCGAGCCCGTCGTGTAGGTGTAATTCCCGCGAAGGTAGATCGTGCTTCCAGAAGTCGCCACCGCAAAGGCCGCGCTCACGGTCTTGAACGGTAGATTCGGCTGGCCGATGACGCCCGCCAGCGTGCCCGTGTCGTGCCCGCTGCCCTGATCCACGAAAATCATGTTGCTCACGGTGTTGACCGTCAACGGCCCGCTGAACGTGTTCGCGCCCAAAAATGCGTTGCTGCCGGTCGCGGTGTTTGGGCCTGCGAGGGTGAAGACGCCCGAGAGCGACCCGCTGGGGATGCTGGTAGTAGCCGAATACGCGCCACCGTTGGCGAACAAGAATCCGGTGAGCGCGCTGCTGGTTCCCGTCCCGCCGTTAGAATAAGTGAGCGTCCCTCCAAGGGTCATGCTCGGCGTTGTGGTCGGGTTGGCGAATGTCCCGGTAAACCCCGTTGTGCCAACGGAGAAAGTAACGCTCGTCACCGTTCCGCCGTCGTAGCCAACGATGAGCGCGGCCGGAATGAACGGCGTGCTTCCGGTGAACGTGCCCGACGAAAAGGAAAACGTCCCGCCTTGCAGCGAGAGGATGCCACCCGTGGTGATCGTCGCGCTCGGCGTGCCGACGACAACCGGAGCCGTGATGACGTTGCTTCCCGTCGTCTTCTGTACGTTGGTTGGCGTCTGCGCGTTCGCGTGAAGGCCGAGTGTGACACTGGCCAAGAGGATGAGTTTGCGAAGGATGTTCATGGTGAAAAATCAGTAACCGGCCGGGAGAGAAACCAGATCGACTCCGTAGTCCGTGCCGTCGAAATAGAGCGAGACGTAGGCTGACGAACTGTAGCCATCGGTCGTAAACTGCGCGAGGATCGTGCCGTCGAATGTCAGATTGCGGACCCTGACTGTGATCCCGGCTGGAATGGCCACGCCCGGAGTCGCCGTCGCGAACTTGATCCAGGTGCGAGCCCCTGCCTGTGGTAAGAATGGCGCAGAAAGAATGAAGTCCCGCGTGCCGCCCGATCCCGTTAGGTTCACGTTTTCAGTATGAATCGTCGAGAGCGGTTGGATCAGTCCCGGTCCCCCCGAGTTGGTTTGCGCGTGGTAATCAGTCTGCGCTTTTACCGGGGCAGGCGTTCCGCTGCCGGCGTTGTAAAAATTGATCGTTCCCGCCGCCAGGATAATCAGGGTGCCGACCGCGTTCAGGCCGGACAATTGAATCCAGTAGGGCTGCGAAGGCTGCGCGAAAAGGGTGATGTCAGTCTCGTAGGCTGCCAGATCGAATTCGGCTTGCTGCGCGATTCCCGCCAACCAATCCGCCTGCGAAATGACCGGGGTAATGTCCGAGGTCGTGACGAAGGTCGAAATGAAATTCGTCGGCGAGTTCTGAAACTGCGCGATGGTCAGTTGCAGGTATTGGTAATCCGTCAGGTCAACGCACGATCCGTTCGGCTGAAAAACCCCCACCTGAATCGCGATGGACTGCGCCCGCCACATCGCCGGGGGCAACTCCGTGTTGACATCGAACGGCGGCACGGGAGGCGCGCTGGCGGTCGAACACTGAAGGCGGATGGCGACGGGAGAGTAGGCTGGGATTGATGGTGGGAGGACTTCCGAGCCGGGCAGGCTCGGTCTTCCTTGGCGAGTGGTTATGGTCCGAAAACGGCGACGAAACAGATGAGGGTGTCTCTAGGCGTGCCGCTGCCGTTCAGCATGTAGAACTTAAATTGTGTCCCGGTTTTCACCGCTGCTGGGCCTCCGTTGAGTCCCATCGTGAAGATACTGCCTGCATCTGATGCTTGGGATTGACCGTTATTTAACATCGACGATGCCGTCACCCCGTAGTTCGTGCTCCCGACGCTGTTGGTGCAATTTACTTCGTAGTTGCCGCTGCCGCGTTTCACGACGGACGTGACGTTCATCGCGCCCTGAATGGTGCAGTTGACGTTGACCGTTCCGTTGCCGGTGAAAACCGCCCATGCTTTCGGGAGGGCCGGATTGATCGCGGTCTGCGCGGAAATGAACGGCCCCCAGTTGGCCGGGCTGGTGTTCGGCGTGTTGCCGGTATTCGAGTTGGTCAGGCTTTGGTAGGAGACGGGCGGCGATCCAAAAGTTGCCACGTCGCCGACGTAGTAGGTCGTGTTGGCGTCGTAGTATGCCCCCATCTTTTGTAGGATGTAGGCGATCTGCGTGGCCAGCATTTGAAACAACGTCGCGTGATCCGTCGAGATTGGGCTGCCGTTGCCGACCAGCGCGGACAGGAAACCAGCAAGCCATTGCGCCGTGGGAGTCGTCCCGCCAATGCCGCATTGCTGTTCCACAATGTCGTCGCTGTAGGCCGTCGATCCGGCGGCCGTGGAACCGAAAACCGAGGCGTCGTTGGCAGGCGGGGACGATCCAAGGGGGAACTGGGTTTTGCGCGGCAGGTTAATCATGGTCAGACGAGGTTGACGGTGACGGCGACCCCTGCCGGGACCGGCAGGAAGTTCTGAAGGACGGTGAGAGGGAGGATAACCACGGCTTGCGTGACGGTGTATGTCACGGTCATGTTCAGGTTGTCAACCAACGAGATTGCCGTCCCAAAGTAATTTTGCAGACGGTCGAGAATGTCGGGCAGCGAACCGTTCGAGGCGTTGCGGACGATCTGAAGGTAGAGGAGTTGAATGTATTGATCGTCGCTCAAGGCGGTCAGCGGAGCCATGGCGTAGTAGGGGGTGTCGTAAACCGCGCCCACGTTGGCGGTGCCGGCCGGGATGTTGTAGCCGTTGGCGTTGTAGGTGCTGTCCCGCGCCCATACCGATCCGTTATACCAGATGATGTCGCCCTGTGCGAACGTGTTGGAAATCGGCGAGGTCGAAACCCCGGCCACTTGGACGGCATACCAAAACCCGTTCGTCCCCACACCATTCGCCAGTGTGGGCGTGTTCGTCCCCGGCACCCAAGTTCCCTGATAATTTGCAGGCGCGTGCGCCGCCCCGAAGCTACCGGGGAAATACCCGAAGAACGGAGGATGCGCCGACGGGGCTTGGAACCGAGTGACCCCGATGTATTTCCCCAACACGTCGAGTTGCGTCCCCTGCGCCCCCGGAAAGTTGTAGGCCGATTGAACCGACTGGATGAAGTTGTCCGCGAGGAACTGCTTGGCCCAAAGCGCGATCTGGCGTTGCGCGTTCGGCTGCTGATACTGCGATGCCAGCAAGGCAACGTAGCGGTCGCAGAGGTCGGTGAGGGAGAGAACGGCCACGGGATTACGTCACGATGTTGGCGGCAGAAACGACCCACTGATGTTGATTGTCAGTCGGCAGTTTGGTGGCGAGATAGCTTCCCGCCGTGTTGCTCACGCCCATTGAAGTGATGGAAATGTTCGGCGCGATGGCCTGCACCAAAGCCGAGATCACACTGGCCACAGCAGTCTGCCCCGGAGCGTAGGTTAGTTCTGCCGCGATCCGCGCCGCGAGGAACGCACCGCCCGGATCGCTGCCGGTGACGACGGTGTAGCCGAACGAAATGAAAAGGTTCTGCGCGATGGCGTAATCGAACGCGATGGTGATGGAGTTTCCGTCCGGGTTGACGACCGCTTGCGTCGTTGATCCCTTCATGCCCACGCCCAGCGAACGGGCGTTGTTGATGGCGGTGGCTACAGCCAGTTGTGCGCCGCCCGCGACGATGACCCAGATGGAATACGCCGGGATGCCGCCGACGGTGCCGTTGGTGTTGTTCTCGTAAACCTGCACGCTAGTCACGCCCGCGACCTGTGCCACGCCGTCGAAGATGGATTCTTGAAAGCCACGGCTGGCTTTGGAAATCGCCTGACGCCGGGCGATCTTCAGCGAGGCGTCGGTCTGTTCGTTGACGCCCGTGGTGGTGGCGGCCGTCGGGTTGTTGACCGAGGCGACCCCCAACTGCGGCGTGACGATGGTCGTGATCGTGTTGGTGACGGTCTGGATCGCCCCGAGCAGCGCGGCTTGAAAGACGAGGACGCTCGTGCCGGACCCGGAGAAGGCGTAAGTAGTAACAAGCTGATACTGGTTTCCCGCCGCGTCGGCGACGGTGAAGGGAGCCGAGGGGTAAAGGTCCAGACCTTGCAACGTCGCCGCCTGTGTGGCCGTCACCGAGACGTTGGTTTGGGTGTAGGTGCCCGCTGTCCGGGCGACCCCGTTGATCGCGCACCGCTGATCGAGGACGGTGCCCACGGCCTGATCGGGATCGAACGAGGCGTTCACCTGTTGGATCAGTTGTAGCATGTCCTCCTTCGCCAGCGCCACGATGTTAATCATCTGGCCGTCGGGGGAGTTGGGGTTGATGTTGATGTTAGCCCCGTAGATCGAATACATCCCCGCGAACGCTGCCGTCCCGTTGAGGATTTCGTTCACGATGTCACTGTAGCTTTGGATCGTGAGACCGGAGGGAGTGACGGCGTTGACGCTCATAAAAGTGGGTTGACGAGTTGGCCGAGGACGTTCACGGCGTAGATCGTGCTGATGTTGTAGGTGAGAGAGAAATGCCGGGTGGACGAATTGAACGACGGGCGCACCGAGTTGACCGACGTGACCCCGAACGCCTGCACGATGATCGTCCGGGTTTGCAGGATGATGTTGGCAGCCGTCTGCGCCTCGCCGGCCGAGCCGAGCAACGTGATCCAATCGACGCCAAATCCGGTGGCCCAGAAACACTCCCCGAGAAAGATTTGCAGCGCCGTCTGGATGTTGGCTTCGATAGCCGCTTCCGCCGTCAGGTAATTCTGCACGCCGTTGCCCCACGTCCAATCGCCGGTCGCGGTCAATCCCCGAAAGGTCATCTGGGTTGCTGTAGCCATGTCAGGTTTTGAACAGCGCGGTCGTTTGCGCCTGCGCTGCCGCGATGGCCGCCGTGGCTGAATGGTTGGTGCCGCCGAAGCCCGCCGTGTTGATCGTCGTCAGGATGGCGAGGAGATCGTTGAGGATGGTGAGCATGGAGGCGGTGGTGTTGGCGATTCGGATGTGAGTCCCGAGCGCGATCTGACTCCCCTTCGTCTGATTTTGCAAGACCGCATCCGCCGTTGAATAACCGGCCAGGGCGTTCGGCACGCTCCGCACCCCCACGAGGGCGATGCCGTCGCTGAGATCGTGATACCGTGGCACATTGGGCGGCGTGGCTGTCGTGCCGTTGGCCCACCAGGAATCGAAGCAGCGGTCGTTGAAGCAGACGAGGCATTCGTCCCCTGCCGCGATGGGGAAGGTCAGGGAGCAGCCGCCACCGCCCCAGCAGGCCACCGGCACGTTGGTCAGGATGGGGTAGGGCGTCGGGATGTAGATGATCTCGGCTTCGTCGGAAGTGACCCCGAATTTCGGGTTTGGGGTCGGCACGTTTCGCAGCAACGCCATCTGCACCGTGGCCGACTGATTCGTGGCGTTGAACGATTGGATGATCCCGATCGCGTGGCAGTTGGTCGTGAGCAACGCCTGCTGGATTTTTGACGCGATAACATTGGCGAGGTTGGGTTTCGCCACCTGTTGTTGCGTGGAAGGGGTGTAGGCGTTTGCACTCATTGCAGGATGGCGTTTCCGGGGATGACGACGAACGGCGCGGTCCCTTTCCAAAAAGTCATGGTCGTGATGCGTTCGCCGTCCATCGCGCCGCTGATCGTTCCCCGATGGACGAAGCCCATGACCTTGTAAGGACCATTGAAAACCCGTTGGGTCACGCTTTGCAGTTCAATCAGTTGCCCGAGCGTAACGCGAGGCTCGAACAGGAAATCGGCCTCGATGGTGGAGTTAGAAATCCGGGGCGAACCGAGCAGACCAGAATCAGAATTGAGGACTGGCAGTTGCGCGTTCTGAAACACTTCGTCCTGCTGCATACATTTCAACTGGCCGTTGTCAATGGTGGCTTGTCCGTTAGCGAGCGTTTGGATCACGTCCCACGTCGATCCAGCCAAGGCCAGTCCGCGCACGGGAGTTGTTGGAAAATTACCAATGATCGCCGACGGCGGGCTGCCGGGCAGCGCGGAGTTGATGTTGTTCAGGATTTCCGAATACGTCGCCGCTGACACCCCGCCGACCGTGGGCACGCCCTGAGCAGGGGGCGTGCCGAGACTTTGCTGATAAACGCCGTCTTGACATTGCAGTTCAGTGATCGTGTCAGTCTCCCCGGCATTGCGGTAACTGAAGGCGTTTTGAACCCAACCGTTGAAGATCAGCGGAGTGAACCCCGGATACCCGGCACGAAGTTGGACGAACCGCTGGGGCAGGAATTTCATCCAGTCCTTGTAAAGCAGATCACGATCATCCGGGTTAAGATTCTTGATCTTGAAATTTCCCGTCTGAGCCTGCGCTTGAAATTGCCGGTTGATCTCGAAATCAAGAGTCAGCGGGAGTGTGATTGAAATGGTGTCCACGCCGGATGGATTTTGGACCGTGCTCGGTCCCGGCGCGGTCTCGACTCGCAACTCATATCGCGGTAGCCATTTTCCGACGGTGGATGGGGAAGCCATGGTTCACAAGGCTGGCGACTGGTTGAGGAAAACCACGTCGTTGACGTAGGCCACGTCATTCGAGTTCAGCAGGTAAAGGTCGGTCGTGCCGTCAACGAAGGTCTCCTCTCCGGTGGGTTCGGAGCCATCGACAGTGATGCAGGCAACTCCGAACGGGATTGCGTTCTGAAACTGTTGCAGGACGTTGGGAAAGGTGCAGAGCCGTTGGCCGGTGACGTTGAATCCATTGGTCGGATACTGCACCCCGAAGAACCATCCGAGTTGCTGCGGCGAGTAATTCAGCGACAGGATGGCGGTGCTGCCGTCAGGTAGAGTGACGGTGGCGTTCTGCGCGGGATCGTCGGTCAGTCCAGTGATAAGGTTCATTAGGGTAGCACAGGAGGAAGGTTGAATGCGCCGCGTCCGATGTTGGCGAACTCCGTCACGGCCTGTTCCGGGGTCAGCCCCGAATCGACGCCGAGATTGTTGTTCACGGTCGGTGCGGTGTAAGCTGCCGCGCGTCCGACAATCTGCCCTGCCGTGATGACGACACTGCCCGCGAAACGGATTTGCTTGAAGGTGATCGTGAACTGAGTTTGGTAACGCGACTCGCGTCCCTGCCTTCCACTGAGGCTGGCCATCGCCATGTTGTTGAAAAATCCCCACGGGGTCTCGACCGTGAAAAGCTGCCGTGCTTTCCAAAGCTGAACGAAGAAAGCGAAGGCGTTCGACTGGCGCGTCTGCCCCGGTTCTTGTGGGCTGAGCGCCTGTTGAAACTTCGCCAGCGTGTTATTGGTCAGGATTCTCTCGTCGTTGTTAATTTGCGCCGCCGCCTTTTGGGCGATGATTTGCGCCGCTTGGGGCGTGAAGCCGGGGAAAAAGGCTTCAATGGGAATCAACGAGCCCTGCGTTTGGTTTTGAGGGGAATCGACGGCCCCGGCGGCGCTCGGAGTCAAAAGCAGTTCAGCCACAAGTCCCGTCGTTGTGATCTCCGCCGGCGGGAGCGCGATGTTGTCTTGGATCGTGGTGTTGTTGTCGGTGTAGTGATCGCTGATGTTGCTGGTCAGGCGGACTTCCTCGTCGCCTACCACGTCCATAACCCAACCCGCGATGCCGGGCGGTGGATTCATCGGCCGGATGATCGCCTGTTGCTGCGAAGAATTGAGCAGCGCGACTGGATCAAACGTGCTGGACGTTTGATTCGTGGGGACGACGATGACGGGCGCGTTGACCATTTCAATAAATCGACGGGCCGGTTGTGGCCATCGTGCCGGTCATAATCCGAGTCAGGTGTCGGTCAAACTCCTGCACCGTGGCTTGCGGAGATTTCGATCCGTCGATGGAGACGCTGATATGGTTGGTTTGGTGAACTTGATTTGGGTGTTTGAGCTGTGCACCGACGTAATCTTTGGGCAAGCCTTCGATTAAGTTCCCGATGTTCTGAGGGATTCCACCCAGCAGATTATTTATCCAGTTGGGAACTGAACGCAGGGTGTCGGCCATTTCCCCGATTCCTTCGACGACAAAATCAACAGCCGCGCCGAGGGCAAGGAACAAGCCAGTCCACATTGCAATTTCTGGGGCCAACGCGATTCCAGCCAGCGCAGCCAATCCAGCCACGACGACGGGCAGGGCTGCACCAAGTAGGAGCATGGCCACAACCAACCCCTTCACCGCCGATGCCGCTGCTGGACTTTCTTTCAACCATTGCACAAAGCCCTCACCTTTTTTGACGACGTATTCCAGCATCTTCGCGATGTCCTCGAACGCTGGGCCGAGGATGATGGCGATCTGATTTTTGAACTGAATCAGATCGCGCCCAAGACGGTTCCACGTCTCGTTGAATTCCTTCAGGCGTTTGATGTCGTCTTCGCTTAGAATTAAGCCGGTATCGTTCAAGTCCGCGTTCTGGATCGCCGCAAGCATGTTGGCTGAAAAACCGAGTTGTTGCGCGAACTGGCGGGCGATGTTCGGGTCCAACGTCTTCATCACTTTTTGCATCTGCGCAACGATGACGTTCATGTCGTTTTCGTTCACGTCGATTCCAAGAATGCCCAGCACAGATGGATTACCCTGACCCAGTTTAACCTGTGCCTGCGCGTCCTTGATCGCCTGAAAAGCATTCTGCGTTTCATCGCCCGAAATTCCCTGCGTTGCGAATGCACCTTGCAGCCGTTGCAGGTCTTGGGTGCTGCCGCCGGTGTTGATGCGAAACCGGGACAAAGCAAGCGCAGCGTTTCCTCCCGATACGACAAGTTTCGTCATGGCGAGATTGAGGGCATCAATGGCCACAGTGAACATGGTCGTGGCTTTCAGGGTGCTTTTCAAATCCGGTGCCTCTGGTCTCAATTTCAGGTTGGGGAGGACTGGTCCCAGTGGGCCACCAATGCCTTCTCCTGCTGGTCCACCGCCTGCGCCAATACCCGACGCACCCCCGCCTGCAACTGAAGGAACCAACCAAGTCCCGAATACCCCGTGTGAGTTGCCCAGCCGGATCGTCTGTTGCGATGCGCCGGACAGGCGGGGAATCAGCCCCGAAGAAATTGCGGCCATGGCGCGGTTTCCCGCCCTCGCCATTTCAGAAAGGCCGCCGTTCACAAGGACGATGGCAGTGGCGAGTCGATCAGCGTCCTGCTTCGCGCCTTGCAGGCCCGTCTTCAAGTGCGGCAACGCCTGTGGGTCGTTGGACTTGAAAAATATGGAGACGACTAATTCCGCTACGGTCATGTTTTTTTGTTCAACTCGCGATGGGTTTCCTCGTATTGTTTCTGAAAAATCAGGTGGTCCCAGCAAGCCAACACCAAGTTGGTTGCCGAGACAAGAACCGTGTCAGGCGACGGATAATACCCCGCAAGAGCCAGCCGGACGGCGATGACCGTGGCTTCATCGCACTCGACCCTTACGTCGGGCTTGGTGTCGTCGTCTGAATCCCGAGGGCCGACAACAGCGAACCGAGGCTTTTGAAAAAAGGGGACAGCGTGCGCCAGCCAACCTCCTTCTGGCAGGGAATGAAATCTTCCCGGAGGATCACGTCCTCGAAGGTCTGGTCGGTGATCCGCACCCCGTTGAGCAGCGAGCCGCCCTTCATGCAGGCGAGCAGGAGCTTGTCCAATTCCTCGCTGCCGAGCAACGTGCAGAAGACGTTCTTCAGGTCGTTGACTTCGACTTTTTCCATGGAGAGACCGCCGCCCTTCAGGGCTTCACCGAGGTTCATGTCCCCGATGTTGGTCTGCCGGGCCAGTTGAAAGACGAGGCATTTGAGTTTGCAGCTCAATGCCCAGCCTGGGTCTTGAAATTCCAAGGCCCGTCCGCTCGGCAAAACCACGCGCTCGTTGGTCTGGATCATGGCTTACTGTTCGGCGCGGTCGGCGCTGGTGAACATGAACTCGTAAACCGCCATCGCCTGTTCGGTGTCGCCCTGCTGGTTGCCCTTGACGCCAGGGAACTTGGAAAAGACGCCGCCCCCGAAGAGGTAGGTGTCGTTGACAATGACGTTGCTGCCGTTGCCGATCCGCTTGACCGCGATGCACGTCCCGAGGACGAAGCCGGCCGGATCGGCGACCATCCCGGCGAGCACGGCGTTCAGGAAACGGTCGTCCCGCGAGCCGCGCAGGATTTTGAGCACGCCCTTGACCTTCAGGCCGGGGGCGTTGAAGGCATAGACGGCGTTGCCATCCTTGCCGATCTCGATCTTGAACAACTCCTCGTCGAAGGTGAACGTGAAGTAATCGCCGGTCCCGAAGGCCGTGATCGTGCGCCCGAAGATTTGCAGCGTATCGGTGCCGGTGAGGGAGATTTGTTTTTGGGCCATGGTGGTTTTTCCTTACTGGTTGACGAAGATGATGGTCGCGGAAGTGTTGATCGCGCCCGCGAGCTTGGCGGCGACCTGAATCAGCGGAGCCTGCCGGGCAACCCGTGCGCTCTGCGCCTGCTGATTGACCGGCTGGCTGTAGATATACCAGCCGATTTGCAGGATGTTGTCCACAAGGGCGGTGCCCGGCCCGAAGGTCGTGGAGGAGTTCCACGCTCCGGGGGCGAGCACGCCGGCCGTGACCGCCTGTTGCAGCACGGTCGCGACGGCCGACTTCAGGATTTGCATCCCCGGCTCGGTCTGCGGAATCTTGGTGGCGGTCGTGGCCAGCGCGTTGAAGATCGCAACCTGCACCGCGCCTTGCAGCCAGTTCAGGTTGTAAATCTGGTCGATGAAGGTGTTGGCCCCGCTGGTGGTGATGCCCTGCGTGTTCCCGATGGGGGTGTAGATGTCCGCGCCAGCGGCAGCCACCAGGGCCACGTTGGTCTGGTTGATGCCCTGGTCGGGGGCGATGCCCACCAGTTGCTTCAGGTTCATGTTCAGCGCCACGTTGGCACCGGAGAAGTCCACCGAAATCTCGCGGGAGAACTCGGCGGCGATGGCGATCCGGGCCGCGAGAGCCGTGCCCCCTTGGGTGTAGAGGAAGCCACGGGTCTTGCTGAGACCGGCAGCGGTGATGTTGGCGATGCTGCCGCCGCCTTGGATCGCGGTGACGAGGTTCTGGGGGTTGGCCAGCATCGTCATCATCGACTGCACGGTGTTGGCTCCGGCGAGAACTTCCGCGTCGTTCGGGGTGTAGCCCGCGAACAGGACGCCACCGAAGAAAACGTCATTCGACGCGGCGAGGACCGCCGTGGTGATCGTGTCGTTCGGCAGCATCGGCCAGATGATGAGTTGCCCGTTGGCCGAGGTCGGGTTTGGCACCTGATTGAAGATCGCCGCCGCCTGCGCGTAGGCTTCACTGCCGGTGCCCCAGTCTGTGGCCACCTGTGCGATGTTGGTGTAGGCACCGAAGGGCGACACCGAAACGATGGGTGTTTCCTTGTCGATCAGCAGGATGTTGTTGTAGGCGTAGGCGGGCTGCCCGGCTGCGCTCGGCACAATCGTGACGGTGACAAAATTCGTGATCGGTTGGACGTTGGTGAGCATGGTAGGAAAGGATCAGGGATTGAAAACGAACGCCGGGCTGCCGGTAAATTTGTTGAAGGAATCGACGACGCGGGTGTTGGCTTCGCCGGTCAGGACCGTGAAGGTGATCTGATATTTGTTCATCCGCGCCGCCCCGTCGTTGTAGGACAGATCGCCGAAAGAGGTGGGTGCGCTGGCCACAGCAAAGCCGTGCTTTTCGCAGAGTTGCTGGCAGGCGGTCGAGTGCAGGAAGTTGATGGCCCGAACCCGGTTCAGCCTGGCGTCGGCGTTGCGACTCCAAATTTCCCATTGGATGACAGAGCGCGTGTTCCCGCCCACCGTTTCTTCCAACTCCCCGGTGACGGGGTTGGCGGCGTAGGAAAGTCCCGAAGCGTAGGGCATGTCGCTGATGACCGAGAAGACCATGAACATCGACGGGCCATCCGGGATCAGCCACTTCTGGTTGTAGATGAAGCAGCGAATCCGGGGCACGCCCAGCCAATCCGCAGCGGCCTGCGAAATTGCCACAATGGGCTCGACGCACGGGTCAAGTTCCAAGGGCGGGTTGGTTTGAGTAGTCACGGATGACATGGTATTTGACGTAACCGAAAAGGGAAAAATCTCGCTCTGTCATCACGCGGTATTGCACTGAGTTGACGACGATCAGATCGTCCACGTCGAGCAGCAGCGCGGGCGTGCTGTGGATGGTGCTCCATTTCCAACTGCGTTCGCCTTCCCGCATGATCTGAAGGATTTTGCCATGATAAGGCTGGACGACGCCCTGCTGGACGAAGGGGGTCTGCTTTTCGACGATCTGGCTGTCCTGCTGTTCCTTGGTGATCCGCACCATGACCAGCTTGATGAACCAGTCAGACATCACGCCACCGGCCTGCGGCTGCGTGCGCGCCGCCTGCTGCACGGTCTGGACCCCGGCGCGGTAAACGGCGGGGAACTTCGAGACGAGCGTGTCGGGGTAGGCGTTCATGCAGGGACCACCTCGAACGCGATGGAGTCGCGCAGTTGATTGGTGTCGATCAGCGGGCGGTCGCTCCCCTTCCACTTGGCGGTGTCGGGATCGTTCGCCTGCCACTTGCCAAAGCCAGCGGTGTCGAATGCATCCTGGATCGTTTGCGTGGCCACGCTGCCGATGATCTCAGGCAAGCCGACGGACAACCGACCCTCGACGGCTTCCTTGATGACGGATTCGCTTTCGTTGATTTTACGGCCGAGATGTTCGATCAGGGGAACCCGCAGGAAACTGCGCTGGGGAATGTGACCCCATTCCATGTGCGAGCGACCGCGAACCGATTCTTGCTCGGGAGAGGTTTCACTCGGACCCCAGCCGAACTCGTTCTTCAGGCCGACGACCGCGTTCGTGTCGCCGTCGTCGCGGGCGTTGTGCTCGGGCAAGACACCCACCTTCAACGCGCTGGAAAGCACGCTTTCGATTTCGCCGGCCACGGCGTCGAACCCGGTGAGATCAAGGGTGACTTCGAGCATGTCAGGAACCGGCGTGTGCCGGATCGTAGGTGGTGAACATCGTGCCCCGGACATAGGGCATGACGAAGGACAGGTATTGCGCCCCGTAGCGCGTCTTGCTGATTGCAGCCCACTCCGGGTTCTCGTGGACGAACTCCGGCACCAAGAACGACTCCTGCACGCTGTCCACATTCTTGTGGGTGGTGAGCCAGGAGAACTGTCCGCTCAGGCCCGTGGCCGCGTTCTGCGCGTTGATGACCAGCCAGTGGGCGGCCAACATGCAATACATCATCGTGAACTGCATCTGACTGTTCCAGAACGCGGGATTGAAATGGACGGAAGCCATGTTGATCGCGTTTTGGATTTCGGCGGTGCTGAGATAGCGGGGGTCCGTCTGATCGCCGCCCACCGGCACATAAGGGAAGTCGGTCGGATACTGGGCTTGGAAATCAGCCGGAGTCGGGATGACGTAGGACATTTCTCATGGGTCAGGCAGCCCGACCCTTTTTTCCGGCCGACAGATTTTGCAGTTGCTCGATCTGTTTCTTCAGCGCCTCGTTCTCGCTCGCCAGGCCGTCCGCCCGCGCCTTCTCGGCGTTGAGCAGCGCGGCCTGCGAAGCGCGGGCCTTGGAGATTTCCTCGTCGCCGACGATCAGTTCGGCGTTCTGGGAATCGGTGAGGCTCTTGCGGATTTCCGGGAGCACGCCCTCGGGAATCTGCGTCAGCTTGTTCGGCAGAAGCCGGAGATGAACCGGCTTGCCGTCATCCCTCTTGATGGTGTGGATGACGGTGCGCTCGCGGCTGGTGTTGAAGACGGAGGTCATGGGAGATCAGTCCGAGTATTGGAACAGCAGGGTTTCCAGATTCCGGTAGAAACCGACGCCGGTATATTGGGCGTAGGCCGCGTTCTGGAATTGGAAGTTGTTGAGCGAATTGGGCTGCGTCGGGGTGTAGTTCACCGGGATGTCCATGCGGATCGACTCGGGATCGTCCCGGTAGAGGGCATAGATTTGCTTGCCGTTGCCGCCGAGGAACGCCTTGTTGTTCGCGCCGTCGGCGTAGGCCGAGGGCATGATCTCGAAGCTGTCCCCCGCGATCTTTTTGAACGCGAGCAACAGGTAGTCGATCATCGGGAGCAGCGTGACGGTGCCGGGGACCGGAGTCGCGAGGGCAAGCCAGTCGGAGAGCGGGATGACGAAACGGTTGGGTTTCGTTTCCGTGGCCGCCGTGTTGGTCGAATACGCCGCAATCAGGCCGGCCACAAAGGCCGCGAAACCGGCCGCGTTCAGGCTGCTGATGGGTGCGGTGATGAACGAGGTGTTGATGTTGACGGACCCGTTGTTGAACAGGCCGGCGACATTGGTGCTGTTGGCCTTCGAGCCAAGGAACGCGATCTTTTGTAGACCGAGTTTCCAGTTCAGCATCCGGCTCTTTTCCTTGCCCATGATGATGTCCCAGTTGTTGGCGACGAGGGCTTGGTTGATGTCGAAGATCGAATAGCTGATGCCCTTGACCCAGTTGATGACCGGGACGGACTTGCTGGCGATGGTCGTGTCCACCTCCGAAATCTTGCTGCCGCCGACTGCCGTGCCGACGTTGCCCGACTCGAAATCGTCGGCGACGGAGAAGGTCAGGTTGGTGAGCAGCGAAGCCGAGAACGCCCCGTCGCCGACGGCGGTGGGGATGTAGTCGGCGAAGTTGATCTCGTAGAACTTCTGCATCGTGACCTGCTTTTTGATGTAGGTCAGGGTGTCGATGACGATCTGGTATCCCATCGCGTCGGCGTTGACATCGCCGGTCGAGTTGATGATTTCCATCCCGTTCGTGGATTTGATGCCGTTGGCGACCAGGAGGTCGCCGCCACGGACGATGTAGTTCTCGCCCTCGATCTCCCCCTTGGAGTTTAGGCGGACATCGGAAGGAAGGTGTTGGAGATCGAAACGACCCCGCTTGACGTATTGGATGGCTCTCATGGTGGTGATGTCAGAGGGTTGGGATTAAGCGGTTTTGCCGGGAGCGATCTTGATCGCGATCAGCGTGGAACCAGCCGCGACCTGCCCGATGGCGGTGCCGCTGAATTGCTGGCCGGAAACACTGTTGGCCGCGACGGTCGGGCCGCTGGCGTTGGACTGCACGGTCTGGCCACGGTTGATCGCCGCGCTGGCTTCGAGCCAGATTTCCGACGGCGCGATGGCGATTTCCACCGTGTCGCCCGGCGAGTGGCTGTTCTTGCGCGGGTTGTAGAGGATGAAGCCATAAACGACATCGTTCGGCGGATCGCTCGTGACATCGACGAGGGCCATGCCGCTCGGGTTGCTGCCGATCAGCCCCGTGATGAGTTTGACCGGGCTGCCGTTCTGGCAGACGGCGGCAACGCTCGACGGGTTGATGAGGACGGAGACGACGTTGTTCGGCGCGCTCAGGACGAGGCTGCCGAGTTCGGGCGTCTGATCGAATTGGTTCTGGTTCTGGAAGGTTGACATGGTGGTGATCGGTCAGGGTTAGTTTTTGCCCGCGAGGTGTTTCTGTCCGAACTCCCGATGCCCGCGCTGGATTTTGATGTCCATCGTGTCGGGGGAGATGAACTCCACGTCATCGGTGGCCTCGGATTGGCCGCGCGCCTTGGCGCCGGCAACCTTGAGAAATTCGTTGTAGCCGTTGCGCTTGGCGTTGAGGCGTTCGGTTTCCTCGGCCTGCAACCGGGTCGCCTTCTCGGCGTCGGTTTCGGTCGGCTTCGCGTTCTCGATTTCGAGGGCTTCGAGTTCCGCCATGGGAACCTGCGTGCCGTCGATCTCGACGAACCGCTCGGCGATGGGTTCCGGCTTTTTGTGCTTGGCCCGGTATTTCTCGACCAGCGAATTCATGCGCGTGTCGTCGGCGGGGATGTCGCCCGTTTCCACGACCGGCTTGTCGCCGACGAGGGTTTTCTTGATCCAGCGGATTGCTTTGTTCATGGTGGTGTCGGATGATTTGGAATTCAGAACGATGGTGGCGTCCTCGTAGCGCGCATCGTCGATGCCGACGATGGCAAGATGGGTGAAGGAAATGCCGGTGATCTCTTCGTCGTAGGGGACGTTGTTCAGCGTGCCGCCCTGAGCCGTGGAGTTCACGCGATAGGCGCAGGACACGCGCTGGCCGGACTTGATCGCCTGCTGCGCGGCCTCGGTCTCGACGAGACCTTTGCACTCGAACCAGCCGGAATCGGAATCGCGACCGACTTCCGAAACGCTGCCGTGCTCGGTGGCGTCCTTGTGGCCAACGCGAACCTTCGAGCCCATCATGGAACCGAGCGCGTTCTCGATGGTTTCTTTCCGCAACAGGGAAACGATCTCGCGACCCTTGATCTTGAACTTCACCAGACCTGGCTGAATGAACTTCGCCGCGAACCGGCGACAGAATTCTTTGCCGTTGACGACCTCATCTCCAACCGTGATGGGTTGGGCTTTGGCGTCGATGACGGAGAGGGCGAGGGATTCAGGAGTCGTTTAGAAAGGTCGCGTCATGGAACCCGAATCGCACGCTGGGCGATCTCTGATTCCACCCTACTGATTGCACGTTTGGCCTGTTCCTCGGCATCTGTCAAGCGTCTTTTTTTAGAAATTATTGACTCCCGTTCCTGCACGAGCGAATTCAGCCGTTCCCGCAGGGCCGGAGTGGGCAGCAAAGAAAGTGTTTGCATCTGGTTCATGCGGCTCTTTCCGCCTCCGTAAGAATCAAACGCGGATGGCACCGACAGTTGGCGCTGTCCCCTGGATTCCCCCGAAAGCCGGTGCGGTCGTCAATGACCGGAGGGTTGTCCCAGTTGAATGTTTTACCATTCAACAAACGATGGCACTTCCGCACCTTCGAGTCCTCCATCGTCTGCCAGATGTATTCGGAAATTCCCAGCCGCCGTGCCAGTTCCCGGCGATGGGCCGTGACCACAATGGCCGCCTGGTGCTCGGCCTCGGTGGCGATTCGGGAGCGCAGTTTCGTTTTCCAAGCCGCCACGATGGCCTTCAGCTTGTCAGGTCGTCCGCCGTCCGCGAGATTGTCGGCGACTTTTTTTTTCAAGTCTTCGAGCGCGTCCGCCGTGATTTTTTTCAGGCGGTCGTCGAACTCCCGCTCCTGCGCCGCCGAGGAAACGGGCTTGCCGATGGCCACAGGCAACTCGGTGCGATGGTCGAGAGCCAGCCGCGATTGGATTTCGAGATCGCTCAGGATGCGAAGAAAGATCAAAGCCGCCCCGATCCCGAGCACGGCCTTTTTCACGTTGTCGAGAATCGTGTCGGCGATGGTGACGACGCCGCCGTGGGCGTAGCGCGAACGGTGCG
The DNA here is from genome assembly GCA_903931735.1 of uncultured Rhodospirillales bacterium. Taxonomy (GTDB): domain Bacteria; phylum Pseudomonadota; class Alphaproteobacteria; order Azospirillales; family Azospirillaceae; genus BOG-933. The sequence continues at coordinate 13,244 of CAIZDL010000196.1, read as the reverse complement.
AGGCGTAGGCGATGGCCGAGCGCAGGGGGATTGTCAGTTTCCAATCGGGAAGCCGGAAGGTGCCGTCAGCGGCCAGCGTGGCTCCGAACATTCGTAGTTCACGACTGATCTTGGAATCAAACTCGCCGCCGAAAACCCCGGCCGCATACCAGATTGTCCCGGCGATCAGCGCGGCGGCGACGAAGGAATTGTCATTTTCATTCAGACGCTCGTCTTCCATCGCGGCGTCCAGCGGAGCGAAGACTGCCTCGTCGAGCCAACCGTTCGCCTCCCGCTCGATCCAGCGGGTGTATTCGTCGCGGTGGAGGATGGGACCGAGAAGGGTCTTCATTTCTTCGCTGCCGGCTTGGGTTTCGGTTTCGCCGCAATGTTCTTGTCCGCCAGTTCCGCGTCGGCCTCGGCCTGCGGGCTGACCGGCTCCCGCGTCCCCTTCAGGACTTCGGTGTCGATCATCAACAGGCTTTCGCTGGCGAGGATTTCGCTCGTCTCTTTGCCTGTGGCCAGTCCCGTCGTGAACAGTTCGATGGCCCGGTCCTGCTTGGCTGTGAGGACGGTCTGTTCCTCGTTTCCGTCCAGCACTTTCAGCGGCTTGAAACGGATGGTGAATTTCGGTTGGTATCCAAAAAGCTGTTGCGCCCGGAGCCGGATCGTCTCCATGATGCAGGGGGTCGCTTTTTCCCGAATCGCTTCCACGATGGAGTTGTAGTTCTCGATGGAATCCTGACCGCCGCCGAAGCCGGTGGCCGACTGGCCGAACAGCTTGTTCATCGGGATTTTCAGGGCCGACGAAAGATTGAGTCGAAGCTGTTCCCACAGATCGGCGATGCCGGAGAAGTGGATTTGTTTCTGTTCGTAAATGTCCTTGGAATCCAGGGTGATCGAATTCTGGTAATTCTTCTGGCCCTGCGCCATGGCAATGCGCCGTTTCATCAACGCGGTGCCGTTCGGGGACATCGCGTTGGCGTTCAAACCGTCGATGGAAAAAACGTCGATCTTCGCCTCATCCATCAACTGGAAGACCACGTTCTCAAACTTGACGAAGGCGTTGATCGACCGGATGCAGCGTTCAATCTCACTCATGCCCCAGCCCTGCAACCGCTGGCGAATGTAGCTCGGAGCCTTCTCACCCATGACCTTGATGACCCGCGTGCGATTGGCCCGCTGGCCGTAATAGTTGAACGGGCACCGCTCGGTCAAATCCCAGATGTTGATCTGGGAGAGAACGAGTTCCCAGCGGTCACAGGCGATGAATTGCAGCGGCGATTCCGCCCCGATCTTTTCCACGTCCAGATCACTTGAAAGGTCTTGGTCGGTGTTGATGAGCAGCCCTGCGCCGCCGTAGAGTCGCGCCCAGCATTGGGTCTCTTTGTTGGCGTCGATGTCGCTATCGTCGAGATCAACGCCGGCCAGGCCCATCGCCGTCATCATGTGCCGGATGGGGTGCTCGTGGCCAAGCTCGACCGGCTTGCGGGCGTAGATGATGCCGGTCAGATCGCCTTTTTCCTCGGGGGAAAGTTCCTTGGAAATGATTTCAATCCCGCCGCGAAAGGCGTCTTCCACCGGCTGCTTGATGACGGTCTGCACGAGCCCCTGCGTCATGTAGGAGTAGGAGAGCAGGATGCGGTTGAGGGAGAGCGGGGTGTAGTTGTTCGACTGGGACAGCGTGAAGGGAAGCGACGACGGGGCGGTGGTGTAGCCGCCGTAGCCGTCGCCCCCGTCGAACACGTCCTCCAACCAGTTCAGCCGCTCGTCACGCCCGATGCTATCCCGCAATTCCTGCGCGGTGACGGGCGCGGGATTCGACGCCTCCCTCATCGCTTGGGAGGCAGCGTGTTTGACATCGGCGAGCGTGGTGGGCATGGGAGTTGTCAAGCAGGCAAGCACCCCATGGAAAAAAAGCAAGCGTAAATCGTTGATGGGACGCGAGTAATGCAGTTGCATGATTTTTTGCATTGTCATTGAAAAGCGATGGCCACAGGCATCCCTTTGTGCCCCGTCGCAAACTCACTTCCTCCGAGCGCAAAAAGAACCGCTGCTTCCGCCTGACCGACGCTGAGATGAAACGGCTGGCAGATCACGCCCGGAAATCGAAGCTGGCGCAGCGTGAGGTGTTGTCCCGAATCATCGCCACTCTCCCATGAACATTTGCCTGCTCACCTGTCACAGTGTCACCAACCCGCTCAATTTGGAGTTGGCCCGAATCACCGCGCCGAACCATCTGGCCTACGCGCAGCGGCACGGGTTCAGCCAGCAGACGCTCCGCATGGATTGGGAGCCGTCGAAGCTGGGATTTCTTGTCGCCCTCAAAAAACTTCTGCCACAATTCGACATGGTGCTGACGCACGGCTCGGATGTGTTGATGATGAATCAGTCGATCACGCCGCAACAAGTGGCGCAGAAAGCCAACCATCGGGTCGGGGTCATGTTCGCTCGCGAATCCCACACCGATTGGCCCATCAACAACGATGTTGGAATCTGGTGGAACGATCCGGCGTCGATGGCCGTGATCGACCGCATGATTGCGGACGAACCGGTCTGGCGGGACTACGCTTGGATTTGGCAGAATCACCTTTGGAACGTCATGCAGGGCGAACCTGACTTCGCGAAAAAGATCACGCTGGCGATGCCCCGCGACATGAACGCGAGTCCCGGTGGCGACAACGAGGCACGGTGGAAGTGTGGCGATTGGCTGTGCCATTTCCTCGGCCACAACGAGTTCACCAAAATCCCCATCGCGAGGCTGATGCTGAAAAAGGTCTCGGCCGACGGCAGCTACCACGGCCCGACCACGACCTATCGCCGGATCAAACGCCTGTCCAAGCGCGATCCCAACCTCGTCGTGCTGGCGATGCCCAACTACGAGGGGATGGCTCACGTCGAAACTTTCAACGCCTCCCTCTTCGCGCTGTTCGAGGCGGCGAACAAGGCCGGCCAGACCCGGTTCGTCAAGCTCGACGGCGGCGGCACGCAGACCCCTCGGATGCGCGACCTGCTGCTTTACAAGGCCCGCAATCTGGTCGTGGACGGGAAGCAGGCAGGCAGGATCGGGTTCATCGACTACGACATGATCTTCAACCTCGAACAGTTGTTGAAGATGGCCCGGCATCAAGCTCCCGTCGTCGGCGCGCTCTACCCGAAAAAGAAACCCCCGTTCGACTGGTGCTTCACTCCCATCCCCGGCAAAGGCACGATGTCGAACGGATTGCAGGAATGTGCCGAGATCGGCACCGGGTTCAAGTTCTACGACCTCGATGTTTTCGACGCGATCATCGCGGAGAATCCACAAACCGAATACGACGAGACGGTGGAGGAGTTCCGGGGTCATGCCGTCAACTTCATCTTCCACGATCAGGTGGTTGACCGGCACCGGGACAGCGAGGACTACACCGTGGACCGGATGTGGAGGGACATGGGCGGCATTGTCTATGTGGACACGACGGTCAAGGTCGGGCACATGATGCGCTACGACGCGCTGCAACTGCGGGGGAACCGGCCATGAACCGAAGAAATTTCCTGCAAACCTTGGGCGGTCTGATCGTCATCGGAAAGACGGCTAAATTGACACCGCCTGCCGCGATCACTGTGGCCACAATCAAGCCGAAAGAAATCGCCTTGGCTTACGCCGATTCAACCAACGGGCGCGGGGCAAACTGTGTCGTCAATTTCGGTCCACCTTATCTTCGCGTCGATGAATAACCCTCCCTCCGTCGCCGTCGTCATCCCAACATTCAACTCTGCCCGGTATCTGGGTGAAGCGATTGACAGCATCCAAGAGCAATCGGGGCATCGCGAGATGTGGGTTCTTGATGGCGGTTCGACTGACTGGACTAAGGAAATCGCCGAGCATCTGGTTGGCGGAATAAACGTAATTGAGCACCGAGCGCACCCGTGCACCCGTCTCGACGCCTGGGTTCGCGACCACGGCGAGGAATACGACTACCTCGCGATCCAGCACAGCGACGACATTGCCTGCCCCGACCGCATCGCGAACCAACTGAAGGCGTTCGAGTTGGAGCCCGAACTGGCGTGTGTCTCGGGTGCGTTTGCCCCATTCTGGCACGACATTGGGACGCTCAACTTTCGGCGAGACCCGCCTGAATACCATTCGTATCTGCACGCCGATATTGTGGCACAACTGCCAGCCCGATGGGCTATGCACGCGCCAACGCTGATGTTCGATCTCCGCAAGTTGATCGCCTCCGGCGTGAAGTTCCGAAACCAGTTCAAATTCGCGAACGATTGGATGATGTCCGTCGAGATGGTGCGTGCCGGGCTGCGCCTCGGCAACTGCCCGCAAATCCTGCAAGCCTACCGCCGACACTATGACAGCGACGGGCCGCGCAACTTCGCCGCGGTGAACGCCGAGCAGGCTGCGATCCGTGAACTGCTGAAATTTGGAATTTGAACCATGAACATCAAAAGAATCAAAGTCCCCGCCACGCTTCCTTTCTGGATTTCCAACGGCTTCTTGAACGATGGCCCACACCTGAGTATCGACAATGCTCGTCAGCGTTTGACTAGTTTGATGCCGAACGGAGCCAACCATCGAAAGGAGTTCGACCACTGTTGGATAGTGGACACGAACGGGACAGCCGTGAATGTTGACGGAAGCGTCGAACGCGAGGAAATCTTTCCTGAAGAAAGCCCCGCTTCGGTCGAACCCGTCGCGCAGGCTACGCCCGAACCCAAACCGAACCCCATCCTGATCGAAGTCCGGGCGAACTATTGGATCGAACGCTTCGACTTCCACAACGCTGTCCACACAACCGTTTGGGAATCGGGGAACGCTGTTCGTAAAAATTACAACGGCTCCGAAAAAGCCTGTGAACTCGCTGACGCCGATCTCGCCCGTTTCGACAAACGCTTTCCAGCATGAACCCTGAACTGCGCGAAATTCCAGGAGTCGGTTTTTGGGAGACGATGCTAATTTTCGCGGGCGGACTTGCTTTCTTCGGAGGTGTTTGGATTTGTGGAAAAGGGCTACTCGTAATCGTCAGAAAAATCAGGGGAACTGAAAAACTAAAATGACAACCATCTCCATCACCATCGAAGGCTCCTCGTTCAAACTGAAGGCTGACTTCGCCGCGCCGGACAAACGGCTGTTCGATGCCACCGATCCCGAGTCGGGGAAGCGACTCGCCGATCTTCAGATCGAAGGCTTTCTCGTGCAGGAGTTCATGCCCAAGATCAAGACGCTGGCCGACAACCTGATGATCGACCTGGCCCGGCGCAGCAAGATCGCGACCCGGAAGCAGAAACTCGTTGAAGCCATCGTCCCCGAACAAAATGAGCGCGCACCTTGAAACTATTCTCGAAGAGGCATCCCGACTGGTTGACGGTCCTCGGGAGAATTCCTACGGCCCGCCCAACCGTAGCTTCGAGCGGATCGCCGCGCTCTGGTCGCAGGTGCTCGACATCGAGGTCACGCCGCAGCAGGTCGGGCTCTGCATGGTGCTCCTTAAGGTTTCCCGCGAGTGCAACCACCATTCGCGGGACAATCTGGTGGACATCGCCGGTTACGCCCGAGCGATGGAAAAACTCACCGAGACCGACCCCGGATCGCCTTTGGCAGCATCGGATCGCCCGGAGGGCGCATGACATCGAAGCAGGACAAAGACTCGCCCAGCATCAACCGGGCGGCGTCGGCGAGGGGGTCAACCATGTCATCGTGCTTGTGATTGCCGTCCTTGCGGAAGGCGGCGCACTCGGAGAGGAAATCGGACAGCCACGGCCGGCCCTTGGGCAGCATGACCCGCCCCGTGGCGATCATGGGCAGAATGTCCTCGACCCGCGTTACCTTGTCCTTGATGCGGATGATCGGCTCGATGGGAATGCCCTCGTTGGCAAGCTGCTGGATCGCCGAGGTGCCGCTGCTGTGGTCCTCGATCACCATCTTCCGCAGCCAGCCCTGCCTCGTGTCGTTGGTCTTGTGGCCATCCCAGAACGACCGTGCCGTGGCGATCATCATCGGGGAGAGCCATTTCCCCCGCACCTGGTCAATCAGGTAGATTTTGGCGTTCAGCTTGCCCCAGCATTGGAAGACTGACCAGTCGTTGGCCTCCTTCGTCTTCCAAGCCGTGTCGGTCGTGACCATGCGCCACTCGAACAGCAGCGGCTCGTCGGGATCGAAATAGCCGAACCACTCGGGCTTAATCATGTTGCCGCCCATGATGATCGGCTCCTGCATGTATTGGCTGGCGAAGACGAAGGGATTGTTCCGCTTCGTATCTTCCAGCGAGGACGTGCTGACCGTCTCAGGGAGGACGGAGAAACCGTTCACCATCGCCGGGAACTTCAGGTGCAGGGTTTTGTTCGGGTAGTTGGAAATCAGATACCCGGACATGTCATCCGGCCCGAGCCGTTGCTGGGGGAAGATCATGGGGCACTTGTCGGAGGAGTTGCGCCGCGACTTCAGCGTGTTCTCGAACCAGTGGTGCAGTTTCTCGATTTCGATCTGGGACTGCGCCTCGTCGGGTTTCGAGCAATCGTCGCCGAAGATCGCCCCGCCTGGCCGATCTTTCATCCCGGCGCCGCGTCCCGTCAGCGAACCGCCCACGCCGTCGGCGTAAAGCTGGCCGCCGCGCGTGGTCTTGAACTGTTCGGCCTTCTGCACGTCGCCCAGCCGGCACTCGGGGAAGAGTTGCAGATACCAAGGCATCCGCATCACGGTCTGGATATAGCGGCTGGTCTCGATGGCCATGGCGGCCGAATAGACGGTGTAGATGAACTGCGCGTCCGGCAGCAGCCCCTCGAACCACAGGATCGACGCTTCGCAAATCTTGGTCTTGCCGAAGCGCGGAGCCACATTCAGGACCACGAACTCGTAGGACAGGTTGCACATCAAGGAGTCCTCGATGACGTTGCAAATCTCCTGGTGCGCCGGCTTCAGCGGGATCGAAAGCCCCTGCAAGGGGACGAACGCCTCAGAGAAGAACTCCCACAGGGTCAGGCCGTTCGAGGAGGGTGCGAACGAACGGGCGGGACCGGATTCAATGTCGATGGTTTCAGGCACGGGTTGGAAAAGATTGCGATCCCCGGAGGGTGAAATCCTCCGGGGATCGGCAGCTACCCTCAGGCCTCGCTGCGAACGTCTGTGGCCACAATGCAACGGCATGGCCGGGCGTCAAGCGGTAAAAAACAACGGGGTGCAAGGGATTCGACCCCTTGCACCCCGGAGAGCGGCCCGAGCGACACTGGCCCAACGGCATCCCCGTCAGGACGCCTGTGGGGGAAATACAAGCGCATTGCCGGCGAGGGACGAGTCAAAACAGGCGGCGGAAACGACTCCCTTGTCATCGGGGAAATCCCAATGAAATCAGACTTCCTTCGGCAGCCGGCGGCCCAGCAGGGTCACGGCCTCCTTTTCGATCTGCTGGACCCGCTGGTGGGTGACACCCAAAAGCTGCCCCACTTCCTCTCCCAGCATGGCACGGTGCCCGTTCAGCCCGAAGCGCCGCTCGATCACGAAGCGTTGCCGATCGGTGAGTTCAGGCAGCAACCCCCGGATCATGGCGTGCAGGTCTCGGGTTGAAAGCTCGTCGGCTGGATTGACCGCGGTATCATCGGGAGTCGATCCCAGCAGCGTTCGATCATCCCCCATTGACTCGTCCAGACTCACGAAAATCTGCCAGCCGCCACGGGTCACGGATCGCAGCTTCATCCGCTCCCGAGACAACGCCCAGCGGATGCAGCGAGCCATGTGCCCGCCCAGCGTGGCCAGTTTGCCGGTGGAGCAGACCCTCGTGGGGTCGAAGGTCTGGACGCCCCGGATCAGCCCGCCCATGGCCACAGACAGGGCTTGGTGCGGGTCCAGGTCCATCGTCCGGTTGGCCATGAAATGGGCCAACGCCATGTTCTCCTGGACCAACGCCATCTGGTCGTCGGTCAGATCGGTTTGGACTGGAATCGTTTCAGGCATGAAAAAATTAAGGCCGGGGGACGGTTTGACCCGCCTCCCCGGCCAGCATCGGCCGGCTACCCATAGCGGCCATGCCCCGTGAGAACGGAAGGCTGGGGTGCGAGCGGCAGCGAGTCAACAGGGATTTTCTGGCTTCGATGACAGCGAGATGGCTTCGATTTTCGCGAGGGTGGAGGCGACTTCTTCGTGATCGAACCAATAATTCCACCCAATGTCGTCTGGGTCATCAGAACGAATGCACGTCCTGAGTGCCTCTTTCGCCGCCGCGAGTGCCGCGCGGAGTTGGGTGATTTCCTCCGTGTCGATCTTGCGAAGTGCCGCGTAATTTCCTTCGTGGAATTTTAACGATGAAATCTCGGCCCTAAGCTGGCGCAGAGCCTCCGCGTCACGTTCCGCAGAAACGAATTGGGCTTCGAGCATGTCGGCGGCGGCGCGCACCGCGGCAGTCGCATTCGGCCACGCCGATGTCATTCGGTTGGCGTGCCCGCGCAGTTCGGCGATCAGTTCTTTGGTTGTCATGGTTGAAAAGTCACCCGTTGCGCCCGCTCGTAAACGCGGCCAAGCTCGAAGGTGCAGGCAAGCGCGATTGCGAGGCAGGCGAGGGCGAAGATGGTGCGGGGTTTCATTTGGATTTCTGTTCCCGGTCCAGTTGGTTTTTGAGTTCAAGAGCCATCCGCTTCGCCCGATCAGTCTGGTAGCATTGCAGGACGTGCCAGCCCATCGGGCGGCCGGGAAACTCGGCTTGCAGGAGACGAAGCTGAACGAGGCGGGTCATGTAGCCTTCCCTCCGGATTGCGAATGGGCAGTGTCGATGGCATCGCGAAACGATCCCGAGTGCGCCATGAGACCCCAGACCGTCGCCGTGTGGCCATCGTCAGGTCCACCCTGGACCTGCGCCTGCGACGGGTGTGCCTCCATCCAGTCGAGCCGCGCCTTGTCCTTCAACAACTCCTTCGTGGCCTTCGCGACTTCGGAGCGGACGTGTCGGGCGATGATGGCGGGAGCATCCTCGCGACCGGCGTAAAAAAGGCGCAGCACGGTCCAGGCGCACTCGGCGTCTTCAGAGGAGGGAGTAACTTTGGCAGGTGAGTCCATGGGGGCAACAAACAGCAATGCAGTTGCTCATGCAACAACTATTTTCAACTTTTTTCAACTTCCCCAGCCACCCCCGGCACCCGGATGATTGTAAAGATGGAAAATAAATGCAAACCCTTGATGGCCACAGTCATCCGTTTCCAACCCCCAGTTTACTTGACGGTCAAGTAGTTTGACTTTTTCCGTTTTGACCACTAGGATCGAAATCACATACAGGCCCGAACGCCCGGCACGAGCCGGTCCTTCGGTCCCTTTAGCCCCCAGAGTCGTGAACGATGGCCACAGACCAGGCGGTGGTTGGGGTTTGAGTAGTTGGTTCTTCAATACACCCGTTCACCCCATCGCCGGTGGCCCTGACGGGCCACCGGCAGGGGAGTGGGGAGTTGTAGTTGAGAGTTGGATACAAAATCCCCACGGAAATCCGCAAAAATATTTTCTGTGCAATTTCTAAAAAATAATTAGGATCACACGCACCAGTCTTGGGTGGGACTCTGTAGATTGGGCACACCCCCCTTTTTTCTAGCTTTTCCCTTTAGCCGTGTCCTCAGTCACCGCTGGTCCTGGTGCTGCTGGTGCTGGCAGCGCCGGCAATGCACCACGCTGCGCTCGCAGCTCGGCAATGCGCTCAGTGTATGACATGGCATCCCAGCCTTCCACTAGCTTCTCGTCCTTCTCCTTCTGTTCGCGCGGCCGGCCGTGCCCTCGATCGAGGATTGCGCAAGCGCAAAATGCGCGTGTGCGCTCGTCCTCGGCGCTGCGCATAAGTATCCCCAAGATGGATACAGCTTCCTCGGTCAGCTCTCTGGCTAGAGCTTGCAAGTCTCGATTGAGCTTTGGGCGGCCGGATGGATTGCCCGATTGCCCAGGAGCCCAGGACCGCAAGTGCGCAGCTTGGGGGTGACGGGCAACAACTTCGGGCGAGGGAGGCAAGGTGCGTATTTCCGGCTTTCCGATGGCTTGTGACACCGGTTTAGGGGGGTTGGGTGCTGGCTTAGATTTGACACTGTTTTTTCCCATTTGTGGCAATGGCTGTTCCACGTGGAACAAAAGCGCAAGCTCTAAGTATCGTGTATCCGGTTTGTGGTTACGCTGGCAAGTTTCGTGCCAACTGGTGTTTTGTGTGCAATTTAGTTGGACTTGGCACGCAACTTTAATTGCACAAAGTTGTTCAAATCCCTTGCATGTTCCTGGTGGGTGGATTGGATTTCCCCATGACCTCCCCCCTCCCCCTTCGCCTCCCCTCCCAATTCGAGAATGCTCTGCGCGCTCTCCTCTTGTCTGAAATTGAAATCCTACGCACGCGCGGTCATGGCGGAATTTGCTTTGGTCAACTTTATTCCCGAGTCAACGCTGCGGCAATCACTTTGCCTGGTTGCCCTGGCAGTCGCGAGCTTTACGCCATTTATGGCAAGGTTTGCAGACACTCGAAAATCAAATCCTTTCTACTCAATTAAGTCTCAATTCAACCTCGCTCCTCAACCTCTGACCTCTCCTCTCAAATGAAGCTCTCTGCCAAGAACCGTCAAATCCTTCGCGAATGCTGCGCCGACATTAAACGCGGCCATGCCTTTATCCTGGCCGATGAAACGGCAATCATGCGAAAGCATCGCCTCGCGTCCTGCGACTTTTTCAAATCCGACTTCCCCGATTATGCCGGCGAAAAATGGGGAAAGATTGAGAAACGCATTGGCAATGAATTTGTGATCGCGCTTGGTGCTTGCGATCGCCTGGAGCGTTTACTGGCCGATGAAATCCCTTCTGTTTGAAACCCTCAACCTCTCAATCCCTCATGTCTTATTCCATCACTTCCACTTCCGGGCAACGCAATTGCTTGCCCATTCAATCGGCCGCCATTGCCTGGGCGGAACGCCAGATTCAACTCTGGCGCGAAGCTGGTGCCCCGCGCATACCCGCATACACTGTCACCTACTCTGACGGCAATCCCGTTTGGACTTCAGATGAAAAGGGCAACGGCACTTTGGTTCCGTTTGTGGCCGCAGCCGCCGGCACGTCTAAGGACTTTCGCGCGGCGCTATTAGCCAAGGTCAAAACCCATTTGCGCCGTCTGAAGGGCGAGGGGGTGACGGGTATCGGGGCCGAGTGCCTGTGGCAGGCTTTGGGCAACGTGGACAGCCTGCCAGGTGCCCCAAGGGGAACCAATGGCGCATACTATGCGCGCGAGGTGTTCCGCAACGTCCTGAAGGAAAAGGGCGTTTCGTCTTTCATCCTCTGACCATTTTTCACCATGCATTTTCCAATCTCAATTCAAACCCTCTACCCCATCACGCAATGCACTTTACCCGCGCAGATGGGGCGATGCACTATGGCCACGGCCTGCGAGGCGATGGACGCAGTTGCTGCGATCCATGGCATCGGGCTGCGCTCTGACCGCTTGCCTCAGGCTTTGGTTGCCAAGCTCGCCCCGGGCCAGGATTTCACGCTCGCCCAGGCGCAGCGTATTCTCGCCCATTGGAAAAAATGGACCTGGCAAACGAAGGACGGCACGCCGGATACCGGGATGGTGCATCAATTTTTTGCCAGCTTGAAAGTCTAACCCTTTTCAGCGTCTCAACCTCAAACAAACTAAAAACCGTGAAAACACAAAAACAGACCGCGCATTCCCCTCTCCCTTGGAAAATTGGTTCAATTGCTAGTTCGTCAAATTCACTGGCAATTGTCAGTGAAGGCTCCAGTTCAAATCCAAACAAGCAAACGCATGTTGCCAGCATTGAACCCCGCCCATTTTATCGGGAATTGGAGCAACATTCAAACGCGCTTTTGATCGTCCGGGCAGTTAATTGCCATGATGATCTTTTATCAGCACTTAAATCGGCCGTCGTTTGGTCGGAAGAAACCCCCTCCCCATATCGAAACTGGCCATTCATCGTTGCGGCAAAAGCTGCAATCGCACGCGCAGAAGGGGGGACCGTCTGATGAATACCATTCACTTCCTCAACCTGCCAGAATTCACTCGGCACTATCTCATAGCCGCCCTTTGGACTTGGGACGAAGATGCACCATCGGGCGAATATACCGAGTCTGGCAGGATTGAGGATCTCGCGCCGGACCTGCTTCGCGCCCTCCGCCTGATCCAATCCGATGCAGCCATGACCATCGAAGAGGCGCGCGAGTTGGCCGACGAAACGCTGGCCAAGATCGGAGGTGCCGCGTGAGTGCCGCCTATCCAGTCCGCGCCCAAGGCTTCGATTTCATCGTCGATGCTAATGGCGTATACATCGCAAGTTCTGGCCCGTCGTATCGCGGCGAGATCATGCACAAGCTTAACTCTCACGCCGCGCTTGTCGCCGCGCTCTCTGATCTCGTGCATTATTACGTCGCGAATATGGGCGGCAATGGGGCGTCTGAATTCATTTCTTGCGTAACACCACGCGGAGCATCGTCGATGACCAAGGCCCAGCGCAAAGCCGATCCCTGTTGGTCGAAGTGGGACAAAGCCCGCGCCGCCCTCGCCCTCGCGAAAGGAGGCGCACAATGAGCGCGCAAATTCAACTCCCCTCCTCTCAACCTCTGACCTCTCGTCTCAAATGAAATTCCAATCCAACCCCCAATCTTACTGCTTCTACGTTTCTTTCACCCCTTCCGAAGCTCGCGCATTCAACGCGCAATGGCCTGGTGCCGGCATTCCCAAGCGCAACGCCTGGTTTCAATTTGAGAAGCGCAACGGCGACTTGGTTGATCTTCATCCCTGTCTTTGCGCCCCGAAATTCGACGGCGACGAATGCGCGCTGAACGCGCTGTCGCAGACTGCCTGCAAGTTTGGCCTGGAGGCGCTGCGGGTTGAGCAACTGGGATTGCGCAAGGGTAAACTCCCGACCGAGTGCCCTCGCAGCGGTGAGCTTTCCGCCAATCAAATCCTGGCCATTTTCTACCCCTCCCCCTAGTCAGGATACCCCTCGCACGTCCGAGGGGGTGAATTTTCAATCCTTTCGGCTTTTGCCGTTAGCTTGCGACTGCTTTTTGCAAATCAGTCTCAATCCCGTTTGCCGCGGTCAAATCCGTTTTCAGATTTTCCCGATAGGTTTTCAGTTCTTTTTCCTGGATGTTGATTTGGTTTCGGGCAAGCGCTCCCCCTTCGATTCCATGGAATTTCCGGTAGAAACCCAATTGCGCCGAGACCATTGCCGGCGTTCCAATGCCATTTTTCAAGCACGATTTCAGGACATGCGCTCGGCGAATCTTCCCGGATCGCAAGGCTTTTTCCCCGCCGAGT
>CAIZDL010000195.1 GCA_903931735.1 uncultured Rhodospirillales bacterium | reverse complement strand
GTGACGAAGCCGATCGGGCGCGGGCGATTCTGCTCTCTCGTGACGGTTGGACCAGTGACCGCCTGGGCGCCGCGTTTGGGGTCGGTGACGACAGCGTCCGGCGCTGGCGGGTCTGGTTCAGCAAAGGGGGCGTGACCGCGCTCCGGGCATCGCCACCGCCGGGCCGATCGCCGGCCAAGGGCGAGTGGGCGGTCTCGGTTGGCCTTCAGGCGATCCGCCGGCGCAAGCCGGTGGTACTGGTCCTCGATAATGGGCCAATCCATACCAGCAAAGCATCAAGGGCGGCGATGGCCGCCCGCCCGTGGCTGACCATCGAATGGCTGCCCAAATATGCCCCGGAACTCAACGAGATCGAGCGGGCTTGGCGCGATCTCAAGCGTCACTTCATCGCTCACCTGACCTTCGGCGCCCTCGATGACCTCGAGTACGCCATCCAGCAGGCGCTCCATGCCATGAACCAAGAACCCGCGGATCGCCATCCGTGGCATGATCTGCGAATCACTGCTTAGTAAAGCATCATCTCCTCCACGATCTCGGATCAACTGTCGCTCTGTCTCATTCTGGAGGTTTGACGCCGAACAGGTCGGTCAGGGCGCGCAAGGTGGCGGGGCGGCTCTTCCCTTTAGATGGGCTACCCCGGCCCGGACCTCGTCCGCACGGACGACTCTGACGCTGTCCTTCAGATGCCAATCGATGGCATGGGCGAATGCGAACGGATAACGCCGATCGCCCTTGATGAGGTGGGTTTTGGTGATGCCGACGGCTTCGCAGGCTTCGACGAATCGGCGCGGCCAGTCCTCCAGCAAATGAACGGCCAGACCGAGCAGTTCATGTCGGCAGCGAGGGTTCAGCAACTCGGCCTGTTTGATCCGGGGCGCATTCGGGGGCGCGACCCCGATCCGTTTGGCAACCCAGACCCGCAGCGGGTCCGCGAACCGGCGGTGGCGAGCAGACGGAACACCAGCATCAGAATCCGGAAAGAGACGAAGGAGTACACCGGGCCATAGGCCCCGAGCGGCGTCCAACCGGCGGCGGTGATGTCGAGCAACCGTTGCTGCCGGTCGAGGTCGACGGCATCGACCTCGGCGCCCAGAGGGACATGAGCGAGATCGAACTGGCACTTCCAACAGCGAATCGCCTTCTCGGGCATGGTCCGCAGAATCTGCACCGGTTCGCCGCAACCGGGGCAGCGATCGGCCAACAGCGTTCGATGCCGGGCACAGGCGGTGACGAAGCCAAGGCGCCACGACAGCCGTAAATACGGAACGCTGTCCTCCCGCAGGCAGGCCGGGCAGAATTGCTGGCCGAAGGAGCGCTTGGAATTCTCGGTGCCGGCGAGCGGCAGCCAATACAGCTTGTTGCGGACGTCATCCTCCTCGAAGACCAGCCCGGCCCAACGGGTGAAGACGGTTTGACGTAGCGTCTCTGCCTCGATTCCTGTGCGCTCGGCCAACGTCGCCTGAAGGTCAGGTTCGACATAGCGGTCGAGGTCGCGCGGCCGGGGATGGGCACCGGCCTTTGCCACCCGGTACAACTCAGCCGGTGACAATCCGTTGCCGCCGCAAGGCGCGCGAACCAGGATGAGAACGTCTCATCCGGCATCAGCGACGGCCGCCAGGGCCACAACTCGTTTCTCGTCCACACCACGGTCACTCACTGTTGGTAACCTGCACAAACGGCAGGGATGGCATCAGTGTGCGATAGAAACGGCCAATGATGACGGAGTCAAGACTGATGTTTACTGGATGGATTGATCAAATTAGACATAACATCATTGTCTGAAAACGATTTTCGAGCTGCGTGAACTCACATTATTAGGTGATGCACACAGGTTATATTCATTGATCCAGCAATCGTCAAACGGTGATGGTGCGTTAACTTTGTGGGAAGCCGGCCCTCTGAGACAGAGGAGTGCGCGACGATATTTAATTAAAATACGCCTCATTTTTAACAGTCATAAACGCGAGCGGCTGCAAAACGGCGTGAGCGTACGTTCTGGCAGCCTCCGTCGGACCAATTCTGGCTGAATTTGTTAGCTGATTGATATCCGGGGAGTTTGGCGATTTTGCCCCAGTTAAACTCGCACTTATAGCTGTGTAACTCGCATCTATAGCTGTTAACTCGCATTTATAAGTGGAACTGACACGAGAACTTACATTTCATGCAATTTTTGCGTGAAAAAGTTGGTTGGGGGACTAGGACAAAAACCCCTTGACTTTTCCAACACGTTGATTGTAAACAAACTTTTCAGGCACGAACAGGGAACAAAAGTCACAAACGCCCCACACGACGAGTCACATCGCGACGAGGCAAAACCGATACCAAATTGACGATTACAAGTCAAGAGCCGACTCGGATCCCGGACGGCAAGGAAGTTAGACAGCCAAAATCTTTGTAAGCAATCCCTCAAGCTAGAGGCGAAATATCGTCTAGTGAGCTTCCTGCGCGCTCTCCTAATCTTAACAAACACCATAACAAAACAAATACTAAGCCAATGTTGACAAACAATACACTATTAAATTGCAATTACTATAAAGTTTATCTTGACGCAATTAACTAGAGAGACTAGATTAGAGATAGATAGATTATAGTTATCTGTCACCACAAACGGAGTTCGCCATGAGAACAGCAGACGAAATCGCCCAAGCGGTCATTTACGCAGAAAAGGTCAAGTCGCAACGTCGAGATGCTGCAGCTAGACAGAGAGTAAAATATCAGCAAAATGGATATAAGCGCCTACAGGTCTATGTGCCAGAGATGCTCTTAGCTGGTCTCTACGAACACATCAATAGCACCGTTAAAACTCACGAAGCAAAGGGAGAGTAAACAATGATAAAGAGACCAGGACTTAACAAGGCACGAGCTACAATGAAACACGCAAAGAAAGAACCCTGCCTATCCGGTTGACGCAGACACCCACTAGGTATAGTATTTTATAGAAAGTTGCTGGTCTGGCCAGCAATGCGTTGGAAATGGCGATCTGGGATGAATGCATCTGCCCCGAAGTTGATGGATGTTGAGCAACG
>CAIZDL010000194.1 GCA_903931735.1 uncultured Rhodospirillales bacterium | reverse complement strand
GTTCGGCCCTGCTGGCACGCCAGATGGCCCGCCAAGCCGACGCCGTCGTCAACGACCGCGCTCTTGATCAGCTCAGCACCGCAGCGTAACGTCCAATGGTCCGGCGCCCACCCATTTGCAACAGCGCCCGGGACATCCCCTAGTTAAGAGAGGGCGAATTTTGGTTGTCGATGACAGCCTGGAGAACGTTCGCGTTCTGCACCAAGTGCTCAAGAATGAGCACGACGTGGTGTTTGCCCTGAATGGTGAAAAGGCCCTGGAAATCGCCCGCACCCAGGTCCCGGAGTTGGTCCTGCTCGATGCCGTAATGCCGGGTATGGATGGCTTCGCCGTCTGCGCCGAGTTGAAAACTTTAGTTGAAACCAAGGACATCCCCGTCATTTTCGTCACCGCCCTCAACGGCTTCGCAGACGAGGCCCGAGCGCTCAATGGCGGGGCGGTAGACTTTATCACCAAACCGATCAACGGAGTCGTGGTGCAAGCACGGGTGCGGACCCATTTGACCTTGAAGCGGCAAAGCGACTTCCTCCGCGAGATGACCCTGATCGACGGACTGTCGGGGATCCCCAACCGGCGGTGTTTTGATGAAAGACTGGAGCGCGAGTGGCAACGGTGCGAACGCGCCGGGCTTTCTATGGCTCTCATCATGGCGGATATCGATCATTTCAAATCCTTCAATGATTATTACGGTCATCTGGAAGGGGATGCCTGCCTGAAAACCGTCGCCGCCACTTTGGCCGACTGCGTACGCCATCCACCTGATTTCGTGGCTCGTTTCGGTGGCGAGGAGTTCGCCTGCGTGCTGCCCCACGAGAGCCTCGACGGCGCGAAAGTTGTCGCCCAGAGGATGCTCGACCGCGTGCGCGCGTTGGCCATTCCTCACACCCAATCAACAAGTGCGCCGTGCGTTACCGTAAGCCTGGGAGGGGCCACCATAATGCCAACCCGGATACTGCGTCCGGCAAGCCTTGTCACTGCTGCCGACGCCAACCTGTATCAAGCCAAAAAGGCGGGCCGAAACAGATATTTCACCGAAATTTCACCAGGAGTGAATCTGGCCTCTGTTCAATAATTCTGGCAATGCGACCGGCATACCATTAGGATATCGTCCCCGATCATACGGACGGGGGCGCGATGCGGATGGTGCAGCCAATGAAACGAGATCATATCGAAGGCCTTGATTATATACGGGCCACCATGTCGATATTTGTTGTCTGTTGGCATATAAGGGTGGCCGGGGTTTCGGGTATTTTTTATAAATCCAGCTACCTCGACCACCAGTTTTGCTTCACCGACTTCTTAAATTTTCATATTTTTCTGCTTTCTGTCCACGCATTCATATTGGTATCAAACTACCTGTTCGCCGCAGATGGTGCTGGCGTCACCGTGTTGATACGCCGAGTTGCCAGAATTATGGTGCTGCTGACCTTTTGGACGGCCGCTTATTTAATTGTTTCGCATGGCTTGACCGAAGCAATCAAGACATTACAGGCATCCGACCGCTCACTCGTGGTGCTTATAGTGCGGGCTGGAGGGACAATCTACTATTTTTTTGTTTCAATAATTATTTGTTACCTTGCAACCTTCGTCATTGCTAAAACAAACACAATCGTTCAAGGGATTCTTTTTGTCTTGTCGGTCGGGTTTTTGGAAGCCGCCCCTTATATTGCCGACGCGACTGGCGGAATTTTTCTTTGCTCATATTGGAGCCCGAGTAATTTTATTCCCTATGCATTTGCGGCTGTGATACTCGCAAAATACCGCGCCGTTATCGATCGCAACAGACTGCTCGTTGTTTTAGCCGCCACTCTCATTTCATTGGCTTTGGCCGTCTGGGAATGGCACTACTCGATTGGCGATGTCATTTTTTTGGCCGAAAAACAAGGGATTCCCTCATATACCCGTGGCTCTCTGGTGTTCGGAGCCATCGCCGTTCTGGTCCTCGCCACAGACAAAAGAATAAGGTCGGGGCGGGTGATTAAGTTCATGAGCACAAATTCCCTGGCACTGTATTGCATTCATCCATTCCTGCCTATCCGGTTGACGCAGACACCCACTAGGTATAGTATTTTATAGAAAGTTGCTGGTCTGGCCAGCAATGCGTTGGAAATGGAGATCTGGGATGAATGCATCTGCCCCGAAGTTGATGGATGTTGAGCAACGCCCTG
>CAIZDL010000193.1 GCA_903931735.1 uncultured Rhodospirillales bacterium | reverse complement strand
CGTTGCTCAACATCCATCAACTTCGGGGCAGATGCATTCATCCCAGATCGCCATTTCCAACGCATTGCTGGCCAGACCAGCAACTTTCTATAAAATACTATACCTAGTGGGTGTCTGCGTCAACCGGATAGGCAGGCATCCATCCTCCAAGCTTGTCGTCTTTGCCTATCACCTGGAGGTCCAAGCCGCGTTGGCGATCCAATTTCCTGGCTCGCTTACAATCGTTGGCGACGACACGCCAGCCGCCCGAGATCGGGCAATCCAGGAGTTCCAGGGAAATGCTACCAAGCGATTGATCTTATGTAGTTTGAAGGCCGCTCAAACAGCGCTAACCCTGACTGCCGCAAGCACGGCGCTTTTCGTCGAACTGGACTGGACGCCGTCCGGCCTGGACCAAGCGGCTGACCGCATCCACCGCATTGGCCAGATGGATGTCGCGCGAATCGTCTCCCTGGTTGCTCCAGAGACGATTGATGACAGGATGATGGCGGTGTTGGCAAAAAAACGCGCCATCATCTCCCAGGCCATCATCAATCGGAGAGGGAATGAAAACACACAGGAAGCCCCGTTTGGCTATCTGAAAAATGGAAAGCCGCGCTTGCAGGCACCAGGACCTGGACGGCCGCGAAAATTCTCGGACACTGAGCGTCGGGAGCGCAACAACAGGGTCAAGGCGGCGTGGAAAAAGGTCAATCGCGACAAACAGGCAGAGTACACCCGCTCGTGGCGCCAAAGGACTGTGGCTGAGGCGTCGGCGAGGGGTGAGGGGGAATAAAAACAAATCAGGCGGTGATACTGGCCGATACAAGCCCACTGTCAGCACTCAGGCTGAACACGCAGCCGAAAAATGCTTGACACGGCAGGGGGGGCAGCGGCAAACATATTGAGGTTGCCCAGTATGCGGGCGGATGAACCTTGTCAACCGCTTTATAAGCCGTCTCGGCTGTCGGTCGCCCAGTACGCGGGCGGATGAGCTTGGGACAGGTGGTGGATTGACCTCTAGGTCGAAGGTCGCTCAGGTTGGCGGGCGGATGGAAAACGAGACGACGGCCTTTCGGCCGCCGTTCGTGTTTGTAGACCAAGGGCTGATCACGCAGCGGATAAAAGTTTCTCGCTCGCCTCGGTGAGCCTCGGAGCGACGTATTCAAGACCGTCGCCCCCGGCGACATGGCAATCAAGTGCCTTTTTCCAGCTCTTCGCAGGAGCCAGAGCCGCCGCTTCAAAATGCCAACAGTCATGTTCGAATAGCCGGTAGAAGTATATCAGACCGTCAACAAACTCGACTTTGTACGTGCGCCCGATCTTGCTTGGCCCCATATAAAGAACTTTTCGATTTACGTCGGTATCGGTGAAATTTTCTGGCATTAGCGCGCGGAGCTTCGTTTTCGCCAGCACGTCATCATAATCGCCGTCTTCGTCCCGGAGCCGGCGATCGGCGTAAATACGCATGTCGAGGTCATAGCTAGCATCGGCATCAGCAGCGGCCGGCGGTAGCGCGAACAGCAGCATATCGAGCTCTCGCGCGACGAGATCAGTGTCCATCGACATCAGCGACGCGATAAACTGCGCGCGCAGGATGTTCAGCGGATCATCGGCGGGCATTGAGCTCAGTTGCCGGATCATTGACGTCGTGCGGCCGACAAGGGCGTTGAGGATTGAAATTGCCCGATAGTTTGGATGAATACAAGATGCAGCGATGATGCTGTCGGCGTCAATAGTTACGACAGCTCCTGTTTCGTCATCCGTCGCTTCTACCGCACCATCGCGATACGTTGATTCTATTCGCCATTTCGTCCCGGTGTCGTCGGTGATGATGTCACCAATCGACACGTACTTATGCGGCCAAAAACCGAAGTCAACAAACTCGGGCTGGTAGCAGCCATGCTCGTGACTTATGCTCGCAATCTGCATGTGATGATCTCCATGTAGCCCGGCCTCGGCCGGGGGGCGGCGGCCTGCACGCCGCCGCCCAATTTTTTCCATCCGTCCTTTTGCAAGGACAGATGAAGTATTCACCAGTGACGCCCCATTAGTCAAGCAAATAAACCATGAACATCTAATGGTTAAAATCATCTATAACCCCATGATCCATAATAGATCCGTCCACGCCATCCAATTTTTTATGTAACCCAGGCGAAAAATTTTCGATCATGGCCGGACCGGAGTCGACGTCGAAGGGGGCGTGCTCTGTGTTACCAAGCCCAAACTTTCTTTGATCATGTCGAGGCGTGAGTCGACCTCAAGTTTAAAAGGGTCGCTCTCTGTGTACCCGAGCTTAGCAGCCGTCTCTGTGTCGAGCCCGTCAATCCAACGGGCGGGCACAACTGCGGGACGGCGCGCCGTCCACCCGGACCAGGGCCACCTCAGCAGGCAAAATGTGCGAGGCGAAAGATAACCAGCGAGCGGGCCTCGCAAGGTCGGCGCAAGCTGTTCAAAAAACTGCGGCTCAACAACAAGTCGCTCCTCCTGTTGCATCGCGATGTTTACCGTCGCCCCCTTGCCGCCTCCAACTGTTCGTGATTTTTGCCTGCGTTCGAATGTTCCCTTGCCGATAAGATTCTCAGCGACAGCATTTGCCCCACCCGCCCCGGAGCTTGTTGTCATTTGCTTGCCGACAATTTTAGTCTGCATTACCCCCTCGAATGCCGTGACGCCTGAATCTCCCCAGACCTTGTCGTCGCGGAACTGATCGAAGCTCTGAATACCCGCGATCAGTCCGATCCCCTTCGAACGGCCGATTTCGGCCAGGGCGGTGATGCAGTCGTCGGGTGCGGCGATCGTGCGCAGTTCGTCGAGAACGATCAGAACGCGTCGATTCGGGTCGTTCCCCAGCGCCGGCTATTGCACGATACTGTTGATCAGGCTAATCAGCGAGCCGATCCAGGCGGCTGACATCCTCGAAAATTGGCCGCTCCGGCCAAGGATAATCGCCTGAGCACCTTTCCCCGACAGCATCCAGTGCCTGACTGACAGGCGGCGGTTGCTGGGTGTATCACCCCAGGCGAGCGACAGCGGCAGGGTGAACTTCATGACGGTAGCACAGCAGTTGGTCAAGTAGCTTGCGGCGGTTTTACTGGCGTTGCCCTCTTTATCTACAGCTGTGTACCGGACAGCAGGCGAAAAGTTCTCCTTCATCCAAATATTCAAGTCGGCGTCAGGTAAGGTAACCACATTGTGCAGGTCCCGCCATCCCCAGGCACGCCCCTTCGTGCGCTGGAGGCCGACAATTGCACCCTGGAGGATTAGCCGAGCACCTTCCGCCCATTGCGGTTCACGAGACTCCAGAATTACCCGTGCCGCAAATTCCGCCGCGTCTTGAAAGCTGGTGCAGTCGCGGGCGATGTCCCACGCAAAAGCGTTTATGGATGCGTTCGGCCCCGGCTGCGTTCTGTCGTCGTGCGGTGCGAGGAGATAGAAGTCGTCCGTGGGCCACTCGGACGTGTAATCTCCCTTACACGCATCGAGCACAATAAGCCGCGTTCCTCGCTTGATCCATTGGGACAGCAGCCACTTGATAATCTCGGTTTTGCCGCTGCCGGGGGAGCCGACGAGTAAAAGGCCCTTCACCTCGTGTTCCCACGGAAGCTGGACACCAGGTGCGAGGCGCGATCGCGACGGCGATCGT